>CAZBBZ010000033.1:0-13204 GCA_964489925.1 uncultured Rhodobacterales bacterium | reverse complement strand
CTGGACGGGCCACCGGAAAGAATGACGGCCTTGGGCGCAAAGGTCGCCAGCAATTCAGCGGTGACGTTCTGAAACGGAATGATTTCGCAATAAACGTTCAGCTCGCGCAAGCGGCGCGCGATCAGTTGTGTGACCTGACTGCCGAAATCGATGATTAACAGTTTTTCATTGGGAGTGCTCATGCGCGCTCAATAACGCCACGTTTCCCGAGTAACAAGTCAAGACGCGCATCAAAGCGAGCGTAATCAGAGTGGCGCCATTTGAGCCGCCAATGTCGTTTGCGCGTCAATGAGAGGCGAAAATGCACGCGCGCAGAAGGTTGGCGGGCGTTACCACGGTGGAAATGTGAAATGCGAAGAGTAATTGGGGACGTTTTAGATGTCTGAAGGACAAGCAGAACGCCGAGGACGGCGCGGCGGCGGCGGTGCGGCACGTAGAGCAGAGCGGACAGCCGCTAAGATTGAGTTTGCGAAATTTATCGAGCGGCGGATTCCGAATTTTGAAATCCTAGATGCCGAGGCCATCGAAATTATCGAGGCAAACGCTGACACAGTGCTTGAAGAAATCGGTGTGCGTTTTCCCAATCAACCCGGCGCTTTGGCCCGTTGGAAAGAAGCCGGAGCGGATGTTAAGGGCGAAACCGTTCACATCCCTCGTGGCCTTGCGCGCAAGCTATGTGCAACGGCCCCAAGCCAGTACACGCAAATTGCACGTGATCCGGCCAAATCTGTTGTGATTGGTGGGCGCAATCTGGTGCTTGCACCTGTCTATGGTCCGCCGTTTGTAAGTGGTCGTGGCGAGGGGCGGCGCTATGCGACGATTGATGATTTTCAGAATTTTGTGAAGTTGGCGTATATGTCGCCGCATTTGCATCATTCGGGCGGCACTGTGTGCGAGCCGACGGATGTGGCGGTGAACAAGCGGCATTTTGACATGCTGCATGCGCATATGACCCTGTCCGATAAACCTTTCATGGGGTCCGTAACCGCACCTAGCCGGGCGCAGGATTCGGTTGATATGGGGCGTATTCTGCTGGGGGACCGGGCGGATGAAACTTTCCTAACCTCATTGGTGAACATCAACTCACCGCTTGTGTTTGACGAGGTCATGATGGGCGCGTTGGAAGTGTTTGCGTCCAACAACCAAGCCTCGATCGTGTCGCCGTTTATTGTGGGCGGGGCGATGTCGCCGGTGTCGGTTGCAGGCACCCTAACGCAAGTGTTGGCCGAAGCCATGGCAGGCGTGGCCTACAGCCAGTTGGTCAAAGCGGGATCGCCGGTGATTTTTGGGGCTTTTGTAGCCTCGATTGACATGAATTCTGGCGCACCGACCTTTGGCACGCCTGAGGCGTCAAAGATCATTTATGGCGCTGGCCAATTGGCACGGCGTTTGAATCTGCCGTTCCGCTCTGGCGGGGCGTTATGTGGGTCCAAACTGCCGGATGCGCAATCTGCCTATGAAACGGCCAACACGCTGAACGCCGCGCTTTTGGGTGGCGTGAACTTTATGTTGCATGCGGCAGGGTGGCTTGAGGGCGGTCTTGTCAGTTCTTACGAGAAATTCGTGATGGATGCGGACCAACTTGGGGCGCTGACGTCTGTTGCGAACGGGGTGGATGTATCTGAAAATGGGCAAGGCATGAATGCGCTGCGCGAAGTTGGCCCGGGCGGTCATTTCTTGGGCTGTGAGCATACGCAAAGCAATTTCAAATCCGCGTTCTGGCGCTCCGAGGTCTTGGATTATCGCCCGTTTGAGACTTGGCAAGAAGATGGGGCACCAGATTCGGTGACCCTTGCCAGTCGACGGGTGGAAACCATGCTAAGGACCTACGAAAAGCCAGCAATTGATCCGGCGGTTCAAGATGCGCTCGATGATTATGTGACGCAAAAGAAGGCGTCCATGCCTGATGCGCTGGAATAAAGCCTCGGGTTTCGTCCAGCTATTCCACCAAACGAGGGCGCGCGATGTTGTGCGCCTCGCAGACCAGCGCGATCATCAGCTTCACGTGGCGCGATACCGAATAATTCGCATCACCGCTGCGGCGTTGGTCGTCTAAATACTGTTCATCAGACACAATCGCCTGAAAAACTTGTTCATCCGACCAGTTTTTGCGCCCCGCCAGCATCGTGGCCAAATGTCGTTCACGTCGATAGTTATTGCACCCATTTAGAGCAGCGCGCAGCAATATGCGGGGGCGTTTGAGGCTGGTTATATTGGTTAACGGATGTGGGGGCATATCAGGTCTCCAAATTGTTGAAAATACAATTTAAGAGAGAAAGCCGTGCTGTTGCGTTCTGTGGATAACTAGCGTGCGCTCGCGTAGGTAAATCGTTCAAACATGTGAAATAATTAGCTTATATGAAACGTTAACGAACTGTTTATATAACAACTTTAAGTTGTAATTCGATAAATGAAAACCACATGAAAGATATCTACTGTGCACCTTCAAATGGTTAAAATTTGCGAAAATTCTGCCCCCCCTGATTTAGACCATAGCCCGCAACCTCCCAAATGGTTACCACCTGCGGCACAGGTCTATATTGACCACATTTGCAACCGAAAGCCCATCCGCGAGATTGCGCGCGAAAAAGGGTGTCACGCCTCTACGATATTGCGCCAAATTCGGCGAATCGAGGCGGTTCGAGATGACCCCCTAAAAGACGAAGCCCTCGAAAAACTGACCAAGATTTTTTCTAATTTCCATGCCCCAAGTTGCGTTCCAACGGAGTTTCATTCCATGCGTTCTGAGCCGATTTCTGAGCCCCCCTTGTCGGAAGAAAAAATAAACAAAGAAGCGCGTCGTATTTTGCGCCGCCTGTGCGAGTCCAAAGCCTATTTGTTGGTGTCGCGCGATATGGAAAAAGCGGCGGTGTTTCGCGAAACCGTGCCGGGGCGCAAGACGCGCACGGCGGTGTTAGAGCGCGATGTGGCTAGTGCCTTTGCCTTGCGCGAATGGATCGAAGGTCAAAGCCGTGGCCGCGTTGCGGTTTATTCGATCACAAATGTGGGGCGCACGGCACTCAAGCGGATGCTGGCCGAAGAACAGGCAACGCGGCGCAAAGATGACTCCGCGCGAGGCGTTAACGATCCGTTTCAAGATCAGCACCGCGAGTTTGGTGAGCGCACCATCATCGAAGACAACGGCGTGCGTAAAATCCGTTATAATCTGGCCGAAAGCCCGTTGACCGCTTTGGCGCGCAAAAAGAATAAGAACGGCAGTCCTTATCTTTCGGTTGAACAGTTGGACGCGGGTGAGCGTTTGCGCGAGGATTTTGAGATTGCGCAAATCGGCCCAAAAGTTACCCAAAACTGGGACAAATTCTTGACGTCCTCGTCCCATGGCAAGGGACACGATAACGGGGGCCAAAGTTTTGGCCCGGCTGCCGCGCGCGCCCGTGTGTCTGATGCTTTGTCCGCACTTGGGCCGGGGCTTGCTGATATTGCGTTTCGTTGTTGTTGCTTTTTGGAAGGCTTGGAAGCGGCAGAAAAGCGGCTTGGCTGGTCGGCGCGCTCGGGCAAAATTGTCCTTGCGATTGCGCTGCAGCGTTTGGCCGATCACTACGGGTCAATCAAAGACACGCGCATGGTGGGTTAGCACCAAGCGAAAGATCGTTCCTTAGCGGCTGCGGGCAGTCAATCGCCACTTTGCCCGCGCGGTCGGATCGCCTATTGTGACGGGATGACCTTTTGGGTGGAGATTCCATTGACCGCGCTTGATAACACGTTACCCACCAGCGAACTGCAAGCGCTGGACGCTTTGCACCATGTGCATCCGTTTATGGATACCAAAGAGCTGAACCAACAAGGCGCGCGGGTGATTACGCGCGCTGACGGGGTTTGGTTGACCGACAGCGAAGGGGGCCAGTTCCTTGATGCGATGGCCGGGCTTTGGTGCGTGAATATTGGGTATGGGCGCGATGAATTAGCGGATGTGGCTGCACGGCAAATGCGCCAGCTGCCCTATTACAATACGTTTTTTAAGACGACCCATCCCCCTGTTGTCGCTTTGGCCGCGCGGGTTGCTGAACTTGCACCAGACCCGATGAACCGGGTGATTTTTGCGGGATCGGGTTCTGAGGCGAATGACACAAACATCCGCTTTGTACGTCACTATTGGGCGGCTCAGGGCAAGCCGGATAAATCCATCATCATTTCACGCAAAAACGGCTATCACGGCTCGTCTTTGGGGGCTGCCAGTTTGGGCGGCATGCGCGCGATGCACGAACAGGGCGGTATGCCAATCCCGGACATCCACCACATCGGCCAGCCCCATTGGTGGGCCGAAGGCGGTGACATGTCGCCCGCTGAATTTGGTCTAGCCCGCGCGCGCGAGTTGGAACAAGCGATTGATCGATTGGGCGAGGGACGTGTTGCGGCCTTCATTGCTGAACCTGTGCAAGGGGCAGGGGGCGTTATTGTGCCGCCCGAAACATATTGGCCTGAAATCAGCCGGATTTGTGCGGAGCGCGATGTCTTATTGATCGCGGATGAGGTTATTTGCGGCTTTGGGCGCACGGGCAACTGGTTCGGCTCTGAAACCTACAACATCAAGCCCGATATTATGACGATCGCAAAGGGGCTGTCCTCGGGCTATGCGCCCATTGGCGGGTCGATCATTTCCGAGCCTGTGATGCAACTGTTTGAAGAGGTCGCGGGCGAATTTGCGCATGGCTATACGTATTCTGGGCATCCGGTTTCGGCGGCTGTTGCCTTGGAAAACCTGCGCATCTTGGATGAAGAAGGCATTGTCGAGCGGGTGGGGCGCGAAACCGCTCCCTATTTGGAAAAAATCTGGCACAGCCTAAGCGATCACCCTTTGGTCGGAGAGGCGCGCATTTGCGGCATGATGGGCGCGCTGGAACTCACACCTGACAAAAGCGCGCGTGCGGCTTTTGCTGATGGTGGGGCCGCCGGGATGATTGCGCGGGAACATTCATTTGCCGCAGGGTTGGTGATGCGTGCGGTTGGGGATGCGATGATTATTTCGCCCCCCCTGACCATTTCCAAAGACGAAATTGATATCTTAGGTGAACGCGCATGGCAGGCGCTTGATCTGACGCAGGCCGATCTGAAAGTCAGCGGTGTCCTGTAAGGCGCATGGCCTCTTTATTACACGAAAACGATCAGCTTGGGCGCTATCCAAACAGTTATTACGCCGCCAGTGTAACGGCACCTGCAAAGCGGGCGAAGCTGCAAGACCGCATCCGCGCAGATGTCTGCATCGTCGGCGCAGGCTTTACCGGGCTTTCAGCCGCCCTCAGCTTGGCCGCGGCTGGGCGCAAGGTTGTGGTTTTGGATGCCCATCGTGTGGGCTGGGGCGCGTCTGGGCGCAACGGGGGGCAGCTCGGGTCCGGCCAACGGGTGGAACAGCCTGAACTTGAAGACATGCTGGGGTTTGATCAGGCGCGCGCGCTGTGGGATTTGGCGCAAGGCGCGAAAGCCCATGTGAAAGATGTTATCGCGCGTCACGAAATTTCGTGCGATTTGACGCCCGGTATCGCCCATGTGAACCACCGGAAACGCTATGACGCGGACAGCCGCGCCTTGGTCGATCATATGGCCAAGACTTATGACTATCCCTTGCACTATTTGCCCCCGCATGAATGTGCTGATTTGGTGCGCTCGCGGCGCTATTCGGGCGGGACCTTGGATATGGATGCGGCGCATTTGCACCCCCTTAAATATGCGCTGGGTTTGGCAAGCGCGGCAGAGCAAGCAGGCGCTGAGATTTACGAGGAAAGCGAAGTAACGAAAATTTCGCGCAACGATCCCGCAGGGGGTAAAACGTCAGTTCATACAGCCACGGGACAAGTGACCGCGGATGAGATCATCATTGCGGGCAATGGCTATATCGAAGGGCTAGAGCCACGCGTTGCGGCCAAGGTGATGCCGATTAACAATTACATCTTGGCCACAGAACCCCTAAGCGAGGCGCAGCAGCGCGGGATAATTGCGCAAGATATTGCCGTGGCTGACAGCAAGTTTGTGGTCAATTACTATCGGTTTTCCAAAGACGGGCGGCTGCTGTTTGGGGGGCGCGAAAGCTACGGCTACAAGTTTCCAAGAGACGTGGCCGGGTTTGTACGTAAGGCGATGGTTGGGATATTTCCGCAAACGCAAAACCTAGCGATTGACTATGGTTGGGGCGGGACGCTGGCGATTACCATGTCCCGTCTGCCGTTTCTACGAGAGTTGGAACCGGGGCTTTGGAACGCGTCGGGCTATTCGGGGCACGGGGTTGGTATGGCCAGCTTTTCGGGGCATCTGATTGCCCAAGCGATTATGGGGCAGCGGGATCGCTTTGACAAAATGGCAGCAATCCCTGCGACGTCGTTTCCGGGCGGTGCAAAAATGCGCGCGCCCCTCTTGGCGGGTGCGATGCTTTGGTACGCGCTGCGAGATCGGATTTAGCGGCTATCGGCGAGGGTTCTTGAAAACTCGCGCAACCATTCGCCTGCCGGAAATCCTTGGGCGGTGCGTGCTTTCAACCAATTTGCAATGACGTTGCGCGCCGCGTTTTGCAACGGGGCCAAATCCTCGCCGGTTAATATAACCTCTGAGCGCCGCGCGCGGGTTAGGTTCGCGCGCCCAACCTCGGTACCAAAGGCGACTGCGCGCCCGGCCAAGGCGGATGCCTCTTCGCCGGAGTTTTGTCGAACAATCGCACGCAATTCTTCTGGCAACCGCCGGACAGCGCGCTGATCCAAAACCAGCGCATAGCTTTCCGTTGTCAGCGCTTTTCCCAATCCCGGCACCATATGCTTGCTCACATGTTTCAGAATTGGGCCATAGGCAAACTGATGCCACGGCGCGATCGCACCTTCGATCTGGCCGCGCGACATGGCGCGCGCAACATCGGCAAAAGCGATGTCTTTTGGCGTGCCGCCAAGTTCCGCGATTAAATCACGCGCGGGGCCAGTAGGGGCTTGGGCCACCAGACCTTCAAACTTGCCCGCAGCATTCATGCGGCGCCCCTTGGTGTGCAACATGCCCGCGCCATAAGAATGGATCGCGACAAAATGCAGATCCTTGCGCATGGGCGTTATGTATTTGCGCCCGAACCGCCAGATCGCCACGGAATTTGCTTCGGGTGAAAGCGATGCCAGGAACGGCAACTCAAAAGTTTCAACGGCCGGAAAAATCCCTTGAAGCCCGCTCAAGCGGACCCAAGCGCCAGAAATTTCACCGTTCTCAATCCGCGCTAAGTCCCCTATGCTGCCATCAGGGGAGCTTGCGACAAATTGAATGTCCAGATTGCCCGCTGCCGCCTTTGCAACGGTCCCAGCCCAAGGAATTAGGAAAAACGCGGCAAGAGCATCAGTTTCTTCCAAAGGATGGGCGATGGTTAGAACGATTTGCTCTGGCGGCTCTGGCGTTGTGTTCGCTTCATCTTGAGCATGCGCAAGGCTGCTCGCAATCAAAGCGACTGCGAGATAGGACAAGATATTTGAAAGTATTTTCAGTCGGTTGCGCAAGTGGCACCCTGAGACATTGCCTTGAACTACAGGCAAGCTATGGGAATCCGGAGTTTGGTCAATAGCGTGGCGTTCAAAAAAGCGAATGGTATCGCTTTGGCAACTCAAACAGACGATTACGCAATGTCAGTGGATGGGGCGCGTCCGGCAGGTCAGGTGCGGCATCGGCAATGGCGCGCGCCCAGTTTCCGTAAAGGCGCGAAATAAGCCGCTGGCCCACTGGTTCGCGCGGGGTCGGGGTAAGACCTATCAGCGTATCAAGGCTTGATGAAATCGCCGCAGGGCTTTCATCGCCGGGTGCGCGTGCCGCATTCAGACAGGCGCGATCATGGTCGATGTGTTTGGTGTTAAACAACAGCACCTCGCCAGAGATATGCGGCGGGCAGGGGGCATCTGTCGCATCTGGGCGAAAGAAAACGGACCTTGTTGCGGTTGAACTCATGCGGAAATAGGGGCGTTGATCCAGCAGGCCGCGATCTGGATTAATCGCCGTCGCATTCAGGGCGCGGTGGTGCGCAAGATCAATGCCAAAGGGCGCCACATGGGGCCGTTGATCGTGTTCCAATAAATGCTTTAGCGGGTCGTCCCCAAGGTCTGGATCAAGGGCCAAAAATTCATCTGTGCTAAGCACCACCGCCGTATGGCCCAATGCTTGGGCGTCTTTTAGCAGGTCGGCCAAGCGTTGTTTTTGCAGCGAAACGGGCGTCAGCAATTCTGCGCAATCCAAGCCCCATTTGTGACCGTCATGCAGGATCGTAATGTTGTTGAGCGCAAAAAAACGTGCGTGATAGGCCAGCCAAGCCCGGGTGATCGGGCTGTCATCGGGGGCATTTGCAAACAAAAGTACTTGGTCCGGCGTGGTTGGGGTTTCAGCAGCCGTCGATATGTGTTCGGCAGAGGTCTGCACCATCTGCCGCCCCGTGCGCAGCCAATGGATGTCATTTTTTTCTTTGTCTGCCGCGTTCATCTTTGCAGAAATCGCAGCGACCCGTTTGGCCAGTTCTGGGTGGCCTTGCGCTTTGGCGCGCGCGCCAAGGGTGTTGCGATACCATTTTGTCGTCTTGCGCTCTCGGTATAGATTGTAAAACAACGGCGCTGTCAGCTCTCCCGCCATCGCAGCCTCGGTCACGGTTTTCAGCGCGTCAATGCGGCGCAAGAAAACGGGGGATTTATGCGAAGCGTACCAAGACTTCAGCTTTTGAACATTTGACCCTTCAATCCGGTTCGCATGTAAGCGATCCAATTCAAACACCGGATCATACACCACATTAACCTGACCGGCCTGCGTTAGCCCGTCGCTGGCGTCGGAATAGGGCAGGGACCAATCCGCATCCCACGCTTTTTCAAAGCGGGTTTCCCAAGGGACTTTTGCTTTATCGAGCGTGGTTTGGGGGCTGAACGATAAGATATCCGCACCCGGCGCAAGAGGCGCAAAGGCAAGGCAGCCGAAGCCGCCCATGGAATTTCCGGTAAACAGAACCCGATCAAAGGCAGAGAAAAACCCGCCGTCCGAAAGGGCTTGCAAATACCCAATCAGTTCAGCGTCGCGATACCAGATGCCGCGCCTTGCCATTAGGCCCAGAACCGATGCGCCCCGGCTGGCAAAAAAGTCGTAACTCCACGGGCTACGCATCAAAGAGCGATCATTGAGCTCTGCTAAATTGTCAAAGGTCATCACCAATTGGCGCGGACCATTGTCGACAAAGGCCAAGGAATGGGTTGAAAATTTCCGCAAAAACCCGCGTTTGCGCCCACCCGGGCTGATGTCTTTTAGCCAATCGGCAATGGGGGCATTGGGATCGCTCATGATGGAAGCCTTGGGTTAGGGCGCGCGGCAATTTGAGCGGAAATGGCATCAAACAGGCCTGCGAAATCGGCGCGGCGTTTTAGCTCTGCGATCTTGGTTTTGTGCCAAGCCACCGCTTGTTGGTGCAGGTCGCTGAGTTCTGCATCCTTCAAAAGTTGCTCCAATATCTGCAGGGTCGTGGCGCGCCGTCGCTGGATGCTGGTATCGAGTTCTTGGTTGTGGCTCATCATTTGCCAGTAATCCATACCTTGATCTTCCGACATATGATTTACCCGGCCCCGATCGCGTTTTATCAAATAGCTTTCTACAGAGCGCACGGCGTAGTGATTTAACTGAACGAGGCTATAGCCCACAGAGGTCCGGTCGGACCGCCATTTGCCCGTTTTGTGGCTGTCGGGCAGAACACGGCCGTCCCCGTTGACCGTGCAAATTTCGTCACGTTTTTCGTCCACGGGGTCTAGCGGCATGTGCACGCCAATCCGTTGAAACAGCCCGTTGTTTTTATAAAGCGACTTCAGACCCCAAGCTTGGGCGGGGGTTGGATTATGTAAAGGTGCGGCGTGCTGAAAGGCGTCGGTTATCAAGCCGTCCTCAAACCCGATGCGCCTGCCATCCCCAAAGACGCGCCATGTCATGGAAAATACATTTGCATCCGGGCAAGCGGTCCACAGATCATGGATCGTGCCGTCGCCTGCGTGAATATTGATGAACTCGTCCACATCCAAAACGCAAAGCCAGTCAGAATTTTTTACGATGTCTTCGGATTGGGCATGATGAAGGGCGGATTTTTGAACACCGCGGCGCATGATCTCATTAACCCGGTGTTGGCCGATGTTCAGCGCCTCAAGGCGTCGCCAGATCGCGTCGGTGCCATCTTCGCAGTCGTTGGTGTAAATCAGAAAATCCGTGACCCCAATGGCCAAGTTATGAGCGACCCATTCCAAAATGAACGGGCCTTCGTTTTTCATGCAGGAGATGATTAAAACGCTAGGGTGCGGGGGCATGTGGGTTAGCGGCTTTGCTGCTTCTTTTTATAGGTAACGACAGGGTACTGTGTTATCGCTGAAATAGTCAAACCGATCAAAAAATTGTTCAAAAATCTGTTGGCGCACCGCCCTCTGATTTTCGTCGGGCGACGAAATCCGCCAGTTCTGCCTTGCAGTCGGCGTCTATTGGCGGGGCTTCGTATTCTTCTAGGATTTTTTTCCAGATTTTATTGGCGCGGGTCGATGTCCACTCTGCGCCGCCCGCTTCCCAGGCTTCAAAATTGCGCCAATCGGACAGGAACGGGGAATAGAACGCCGCTTCATAGCGCTCTTGCGTGTGATCTGCGCCAAAGAAATGCCCATTGGGGCCAACATCACGGATCGCGTCAACCGCAAGGTTGTCGGCACTGAAATCGGTCAACGCAGGTTCAAAATAGCGCTGAACTTGCTGGATCACTTCGCAATCCATCACGAATTTTTCGTAAGACGCGATCAAGCCGCCTTCTAGCCAGCCTGCACCGTGATAGACGAGGTTTACTTTGCTGGTGATGGCCGCAAACAGCGAATTGGAGCTTTCCCACATGGCTTGTGCATCTGGTGCATTGGACGCGCAGGCGTTCGAGGCGCGCAGTGGAATACCGTAAAAGCGCGCCATCTGGCCCGACATTTGCGTGGCGCGCATGTATTCCGGCGTGCCAAAGGCAGGCGCGCCGGATTTCATATCCACGTTCGAGGTGAAACTACCCAACACACAAGGCACGCCGGGATTGATAAACTGCATCAAAGCAATCGCCGCCAAACCTTCGGCAACAAATTGCACCACCGCGCCGGGCATCGTGACAGGGGCCATGGCACCGGCCAGCGTAAAGGGGGTTACAACCACCATCTGGCCGCGCCGTGCAAAGCGCATGGCCCCATCAAGCATGGGCCAGTCGTGTTTCAGGGGCGAAGATGAATTGATGTTGGTGTAAAGCCGACACTTTGAGAAAAACTCGCCTTCGGGCAAGCCCGTGGCGATACGCGCCATTTCCAGCACATCCTCGACCCGTTCGGGGCCAAGTGAATAGGCATGTACGACCTTGTCGGTCAGGGTCAGCTTTTCAAACAAGCAATCCAAGTGCCGCACGCTGGCATGGACATCAACCGGTTCGACCGGATAGCCACCTGCCACATGCATACAGTTGAAATACTGCGTGAATTTCAACAGATCACGAAAGCTTTCAAAGTCGCCCACGCGCCGCCCGCGATCCATGTCCATCACATTTGGCGGGGAGGACACGTTCACAAATACCATATGATCCCCGCCAATGGTGATTTTACGAGCTGGATTGCGGGGGGTGATGTCAAACTGACTGGGCGCTTGGGCGAGCATTTCCATCACCCATTCCCGGTCCATAAAGACGTTTTGCCCTTCGATTTTGCACCCGGCTTGGCGCAGGTAATCAAGGGCTTCATCGTTTAGAAACTCGATGCCAATTTCTTCGAGCACGCGCATGGCCGCGTTGTGGAGCGCTTCGACCCCTTCGGGGGGCAGGGGCTCTGTTGGGGCATCGGTGTTAACGGGAATACGCCAAGGGGTTTGCTCAATCGCTTTGGCTGATCCGCGGCGGGCGTTTCCTGCGCGACCACCGGAGCGGCCTGCGCGACTTGGACGTGTTGGGCTAGACAATAGTTCGGTGCTCTCGTTGGCTTAGGCTTATCTAAAGACTAACGAGGTTTTGCGCGTCCAATTGCCGTATCCGACCCGATTAGGGCGGTTTGCGTCACGAAACGCGCATTGAGAGCCATTGTGGTAAATGCCCGATGTCCGGCAGCACGACATCTGCGAAGGGGGATAATTCTGGAGCCTTCGCGGTGCCGGTTAGCACGGCCACAGTCGCAGTTCCCGCTGCGCGCCCGGCGTAAAGGTCATGGGTGCTGTCGCCGATCATGGCGATTTGAGCGGGGGGCAGGCCTATGTGATCTGCAAAGGCCAACACCATGTCCGGTTCAGGTTTTGGGGTCGGGCCACTGTCAAAACCGATGATGAAATCAAAGAGATGATCTACGCCGACTTGGGAAAGGTTTGCGCGCGCGGCGGCTTCTAAATCATTCGTTGCCACCCCAAGGTGATACCCTTTGGCGCGCAAATCGCGCAAAAATGGATCAAGAGAAACCGCTGGGGCTAGCGGGGCTTCCATCGAGCTTTTGGTGATCAGATCAAGCAGATCGGCATGATTGAATTTTGACAAGATTGGCAAGAGCGCCTCGACAATCTCATTTGGGGTCCCCGCGATTGCAACGCTGTTTGGGAGGAAGGCTTTTGTACTCGGATCATAGTGCAACACCTCATGGGCGGCTTTCAGCTCTGCGTCATTGGCCGCAACCTCGCGCAGAAACCCGTAAGCCCAAACCCCCCACGTGGCTTGAAAATCAAAAAGCGTTCCATCCTTGTCAAACAATAGCGCTTTGATAGGGTCCATATCAGCCGTTTCCTGTTTCAAGTTGAAGCCCGTTGCCCATGCCCCAGTCCGCCCCTTTACGCAAAGAATTTCGCAAGTTTGTGACGCTGTCACCCCGTTGGCGGGACGCGGATGTTTACGGGCATATCAATAATGCGGTGTTTTATGAATATGTCGATACCATCGTGAATGAGTGGTTGATAAGCTCTGGTGCATTGCCCGTGCCCCAGTCTGACCCGGTGGGGCTGGTGGTCCATTCGGAATGCAGGTTTTTCGCATCGCTCACCTTTCCCGGTGCCATAGATGGTGGTTTGGGGATCGAGCGGATTGGCAATAGTTCGGTCACCTATCGCGTGGGCTTGTTTCAAGGTGCGGATGAGGCTGCGGCTTTGGCATTGTTTACCCATGTTTATGTTGGCGCTGAAACGCGCAAACCTGCACCATTGCCCGCGGCGTTTCGCGAGCAACTGGAACGGGAGCTATTGCGCTAACGCG
>CAZBBZ010000032.1:0-13344 GCA_964489925.1 uncultured Rhodobacterales bacterium | reverse complement strand
TTCTGCTTGGCGCCCGGCGATGCGCGATCCGGCGATTTTCCACGCCAGCCACAGGATATAGGCCACCGAAAGGGCGCGCAGCACCTGAAATGCGATGCTGTCCGTGCCGATCAGGGTCAAAAGGCCTAAACCAAGGGGCCAAATGATAAACTGTTTGCCCAAAATCACGCCGCCCAAAAACGGCAGGCTGGCCCGCGCGCCAAAGCGTGCGCCTGACGCCATGACAACCATATTGGCTGGGCCCGGCGTGCCGATCATGGCCGCCGCAAAAATTAGAAATCCTATTATGTCTATGGGCATCTTACTGCCCTCGCTGATCAGTAAAAAGAAAAAGGGCCCGGTGTTTCCACCGAGCCCTCGAAATCATGTGTTCAAGTTCGTTCGGTGCTTATTCAGCAGCCTCCGTCGCCGGTAGAACGGAAATGAAGGTACGCCCTTTAAGACCCTTGTGAAATTTCACTTGGCCCTCAGAAGTCGCAAAAATAGTATGATCGCGGCCCATGCCGACGTTGTCACCCGGCCACCACTTGGTGCCGCGCTGACGCACGAGGATGTTTCCTGGGATCACTGCTTCGCCGCCGTACTTTTTGACGCCGAGACGACGCCCAGCACTGTCGCGACCGTTGCGGGATGAGCCGCCTGCCTTTTTATGTGCCATGTTCGTGTCTCCTCTTAGGCTTTCTTAGCCAATGCTTTGGCCTGCTTTATCCAATCATCGCGTTCAATGCGACCCTTAAATGATAGAAGGTCGTCCATCATCGCGATATCGGCTTTTTTCCACTCTGCAACTTGCCAGAAGTGGAAAACGCCTTGGCTGTTCAATGTGTCTTCAAGTTTCGGACCAACGCCCGAAATCAGCTTCAAGTCGTCCTTGTCGCCCTGAGGTGCGGCCAAAAGGTTAGCAGGCTTGCCACTAGCGGCTGGTGCTGCGTCTTCTTTCGTCGCGGCCTTTTTAGGGGCTGCTTTCTTTGGAGCGGCTTTTTTCGGTTCAGCTTTTGCTTCCGCCTTTTTAGGAGCGGCCTTTTTAGGCTCTTCCTTTTTCGGCGCTTCTTTAGCTTCTACCTTGGCAGCAGCTTTTTTCGGCGCGGCTTTCTTTTTAGACGCTTCAACCTTAACGGCCGCAGCACCTGTTGGAATACCAACCAAAGAGGCCATCGCAGCACCACCGGCACCAACAGCAGCCATCACACCGGACTTATCGCCACCAGAGGCAAGGATGTCGGTGATTTTCACCACGGTCAGATACTGACGGTGGCCTTTTTTGCGCTGCGAGCTGTGCTTACGACGGCGTTTCTTGAAATTGATGGTTTTAGGACCGCGGATCTGTTCCACAACTTCCGCCTGCACAGCCGCACCAGCGATCATGGGCTCGCCCACAGTGACTTTGTCACCACCGAGCATCAGAATGTCGTTGAACTGGATCTTGTCGCCAGCTTCGGCATTGAGCCGTTCCAAACTTAGCGTGTCGTCCTTGGCTACTTTATACTGTTTGCCACCAGTCTTAAGTACGGCGAACATGGCCGTGTCCTTTTCTGTCACCGCGTTCTGTGGCCCCGGCTTTTGCCGATGTTATGGCGCCTTTTGGCGCCGCCTCGAACAGCGTGGCCCATCTTAGGTTAGATATGGGCCAAATTGCATAGATTTTGGGCGATTGCCCGTCATCCGAGCGCGCCTTATCGCGGCGCGCTTGGGTTTTGTCAAGTAAACTTGGGGCGGAAGGCGCTTATTCTTGCGCTTCCAACGCATCTTCTTCGGCAGTGCGGGCTTTGTCAGCTGCACCTTTGGCCGCTGGATCGCGGTCAACGAATTCGATGATCGCCATTGGCGCCATGTCACCGTAGCGGAAGCCAGCTTTCAGAACGCGGGTGTAGCCACCCTGACGGTCTTTGTAGCGCGGGCCAAGCACGTCGAACAATTTCGAGACATGCATTTCCTGCTTTAGCTGTGCAGATGCCTGACGGCGTGCGTGCAAATCGCCGCGCTTCCCAAGGGTGATGAGTTTCTCAACAACGCGCTTAAGCTCTTTGGCTTTTGGCAGCGTTGTTTTGATTTGCTCATGTTCAATGAGCGAGCCGGACATGTTCGCGAACAGCGCTTTACGGTGTTCGTGGGTGCGATTCAAACGGCGATAGCCACGTGCGTGACGCATGATAATACTCCAGATTTCACGTTTCGTTTTATGGTGTAAGTCCCGGTTTGGCTCCAGAACCACTTATTATTGGGGCGCTTTGGCCCGTTTATTGGGGCTTTGCGCCCAAAGTGTGAAGCGCAAGCTGTTAACCTGCGCTTCAGATTAATTTGTTATACACGCAAAGCGATCCGAAAACCGGTACCCACTTTTCGGTTTGCGTTTATTAGAACTGGTCTTCGAACTTCTTGGCCAGTTCTTCGATGTTTTCAGGCGGCCAATCGACGATGTCCATGCCCAAGTGCAGACCCATTGTGGTCAGCAGCTCTTTGATCTCGTTTAGCGACTTGCGCCCGAAATTTGGGGTGCGCAGCATTTCTGCTTCGGTCTTTTGGATCAAATCGCCGATGTAAACGATGTTGTCGTTCTTTAGGCAGTTTGCGGAACGAACCGAAAGTTCCAGCTCGTCGACCTTTTTCAGAAGCAACGGGTTGAATTCCAACTCGTCTTCTTCTTCGGCGCGACCAGCCACTTCTGGCTCTTCAAAGTTGATGAACACCTGCAGCTGATCTTGCAGAATACGGGCCGCAAAAGCGACCGAGTCTTCTGGCGAGATCGACCCGTCGGTTTCAATCGTCAATGTCAGCTTATCGTAATCAAGCACTTGGCCCTCACGGGTAGGCTCGACCTTGTAGGACACTTTTTTCACAGGCGAGAACAACGCATCCACCGGGATGAGGCCAATCGGCGCATCCTCTGGACGGTTTTTGTCCGCTGGCACATAGCCAGAACCTGTTTCAACGTTCAGTTCCATGTAAAGCGTTGCGCCATCGTCCAAGTGACAGATTATGTGGTCCTTGTTCAGAACCTCAATGCCTGCAACTTCGGAAATGTCACCCGCTGTTACGACGCACGGACCATTTGCGGAAATGTTCAGACGCTTTGGTCCTTCGACTTCCATGCGAATGGCAACGCCTTTGAGGTTCAAGACGATGTCGGTGACATCTTCGCGAACGCCCGCAACCGAGCTGAATTCGTGCAATACATTGTCGATCTGCACCGATGTGATCGCCGCACCCTGTAGGGAGGACAACAACACGCGACGCAGTGCGTTGCCAAGCGTTAGACCAAAACCACGTGCCAACGGTTCTGCCACAGCAACTGCCATGCGCATTGGGTCGGACCCTGGTTTGATGCTAAGCCGATTAGGACGGATTAGGTCCTGCCAATTCTTTTGGATCATCTAAATTGCCTCCTTGCTCGTTCCCTAACCGATCCCGGGGGTAGGGAAACTCCCGAGGTGTCCCACTTGGTCCGCGCCGGACGCAAAACCAAGCAGGTTTGAAAACTTAAACCCGGCGACGCTTGGGAGGGCGACAACCGTTGTGCGGAATAGGTGTCACATCACGGATAGAGGTGATGACGAAACCGATTGCGCTGAGTGCGCGAAGTGCGCTTTCACGACCTGAGCCGGGTCCCTGAACCTCGACTTCAAGCGTTTTGACGCCGTGTTCCTGCGCCTTTTTCCCTGCATCTTCTGCGGCAATCTGAGCGGCATAAGGTGTGGACTTTCTTGAGCCCTTAAACCCCATTGTTCCCGCCGAGGACCATGCAATCGCATTGCCCTGCGCATCAGAGATCAGAATTTTTGTGTTGTTGAAGGAAGAATTAACATGCGCCACTCCGGCGGAGATATTCTTTTTGACCTTCTTCTTGGTGCGTAGCTTTTCGCGTGCCATTGTACCTACCCCTTATTTCTTTTTGCCAGCGATGGCTTTTGCGGGGCCCTTGCGGGTACGAGCGTTTGTGTGGGTCCGTTGACCGCGCACAGGCAGGCTGCGACGATGACGCAGACCGCGGTAGCACCCAAGATCCATCAAACGCTTGATGTTCATTTGGGTGTCGCGGCGCAAGTCGCCTTCAACCATGTAGTTTGCATCAATATGTTCGCGCACAGCGATCACTTGAGCGTCAGATAGTTCATTAACGCGCTTCTCAGGCTCAATGCCTACAGCTTCGATAATTTGTTGGGCAGATGTCGGGCCTATGCCGGTGACATATGTTAGCGCGATAACGACGCGCTTGTGGGTTGGTATGTTAACCCCAGCGATACGAGCCAAGATGGTCTCTCCATTTGTCGCGGCTCCGTCATACCGGAACCTTTTTTCACAACGAACGCCTGCCGATACAATCGACAGGCGACTAAGTGCAACCGATTATGTAGCTGCGATTCCCCCTGCAGCGGGGAAAGATTGCGTTATAATACGATTCGTACCCGCGTCAAGCGACGCTTTGCCCCGTTTTGGAATAACCATCCTTGGAATAACGATCCCATTGGCGCTGGCCATCCAATTGCCGGTTCACTTCTACACTCAAAATTTGGCCTATGCAAAAACTGCATGGCGGAAATGACCATTTGAGCGGTACTATTGCCCGCCCTACCGCGCTACTTGTGCAGTGCAACATCGCAATTGTGCGGTGCGGCGCAAAAAAGGGTGATTTTCATGTCAACGAGCCATATCCAAACATCGCAAAAGCCAGTGTTTGCTACAGACGGGTTTGCTCCGGTTAGCTATGTAAGCAACGCAGTAAAGCGTTTTCTTGTTCGTCGTCGCGTATACAACGCCACAATGAATGAGCTTGCTTCGCTTTCAACACGCGAACTGGCGGACATCAGCATTACGCGCTGTGATCTACGTCGCATCGCGACTGAAGCAGCCAACGACGCCGTTAAAGCGATCTAAGCTGATCTGCCCAAAACTTGGGTGGAGTTAAAACAGGGGTTGGCTGCCAAACAGCAGCCCGCCACATGTCTATAGCGTTCAGCTGAGCCTTAGCTCGGCATTGCGTCTGCAAGGCGCGCTTTTACATCGTCGATATCGCCAAGACCGTCGATCGAGGTCAGCTTGTCCTTGGCATAGTAGTAGCCAAGCAGCGGCGATGTTTCTTTGTAATAGGCCATAAGACGCACGGTCAGCGCTTCTTCGTTGTCGTCTGGACGACGCTTAAAGTCGGATGAGCCGCATTTATCGCAAACGCCGTCTTTTTCCGGCTTTTTGAAATCGTCGTGATAGCCTTCACCGCAGTTTCCGCAAGTGAAGCGGCCCACGATACGCTGGATCAACTGATCATCATCAACGCGCATTTCAATCACGCCATCAAGCGTTTGGCCGATTTTATCGAGCAATGCGCCCAATGCGTCGGCTTGTGCCAGCGTGCGCGGGAAGCCGTCAAAGATGAACCCTTTGGTGTCATGGCCTGCGGTCAGTTGTTCTTCGATCAAACCGATCACGATTTCATCTGTCACCAACTCGCCGCGATCCATAACGCCAGCGACCATCTTGCCCATCTCGGTGCCAGACTTGCGCGCCGCGCGCAGCATGTCACCGGTGGAAAGCTGCATCATGCCTTCGTTATCAACTAAGATTTTCGCTTGCGTGCCTTTACCGGCACCTGGCGGTCCGAGAAGAATAATATTGGTCATCTGCGTGCTTTCCCTGGCTTGCGCGCTTTGGAGCGATCTTTGCCCCGTAGCCGAGATTTTTCGATCAGGCCTTCATATTGATGCGCCAATAGGTGGCTTTGGACCTGGGTAATGGTGTCCATTGTCACCGAAACAACGATCAACAATGATGTGCCGCCAAAATAGAAAGGAATTGCTAATTGTGAACGCAATAATTCAGGCAAGAGACAAACTGCCGCAAGGTAGGCCGATCCGACCACCAACAAACGGCTGACCACGTAGTCGAGATATTCAGCCGTGCGCGCGCCCGGACGGATGCCGGGGACAAAGCCGCCTTGCTTTTTCAGGTTGTCGGCCACGTCTTCGGATTTGAAGCTGACGTTGGCGGTGTAGAAATAGGCGAAGAACACGATCATCGACACGAAGAACAACAGATAGAGCGGTTGGCCGGGGCCAAAATACGCAAGGATCGTGTTGAGCCACCCTGCCCCTTGGTTGCCGGAAAACGTCGCGAGCGTCGTTGGCAACAATAGCAGTGAGGAGGCAAAGATCGGTGGGATCACGCCTGCGGGGTTGATCTTGATCGGTAGGTGCGAGCTTTCGCCGCCATACATTTTTTGACCCACTTGGCGTTTGGGGTACTGGATATGGACCTTGCGCAAGGCACGTTCCATGAAGACCACAAAGGCAATCACAGCCACGATCATCACCATAACGCCGATAATCACAGGGGCCGAGATCGCACCGATGCGGCCCTGTTCAAAGAACTGCGCAAGAGCTGCGGGAAGTTCGGCGATGATGCCGACAAAGATAATCAGCGAGATGCCGTTGCCGATGCCCCGTGCGGTGATTTGTTCGCCCAGCCACATCAGGAAGAGCGTGCCGCCAACCAGCGTAATCACGCAGGAAATGCGGAAGAACCAGCCCGGATCGGTGACAAGACCGCCCGATTCAAGGCCAACAGCGATACCGTAGGCTTGGAATGTCGCCAAAAACACCGTGCCGTAGCGGGTGTATTGGTTGATTTTGCGTCTGCCTGCCTCGCCCTCTTTTTTGAGCTGCTCCAGCTGTGGCACCATGGCCGTCAAGAGCTGCACAATAATCGAGGCCGAGATATAGGGCATAATCCCAAGGGCAAAGATACCCATGCGGGATAGCGCGCCGCCGGTGAACATGTTGAGCATGCCCCCGATGCCGGTTTGCGCTTCGTCAAAGAAGTTGCGCAATTCAGCGGCGTCGATGCCGGGCACGGGAATATAGGTGCCGATGCGGTAAACGATCAAAAGCCCCAGCGCGAATAGAATACGCTGTTGCAGTTCTTTGGCCTTGCCAAAGGCGCCCCAACTCATGTTGGCTGCCATTTGTTCTGCGGCTGATGCCATTGATCGGCTCTCCCCGTGGTGTGTTTTGCGCTTGTCTGAAGGAATGTAAGGCCGCTATGCGCGGCCTTCAACCCAACTTAAGACGCGTCGTCGGTCTTTGCCGGCTTTGTGAGCGTGACTTTACCGCCCGCTTTTTCAACGGCTGCAATCGCGGCCTTAGACGCACCTGACACAGTCAGATCAATTTTCGCGCTCAACTCGCCTTTGGCAAGCAGGCGAACACCGTCTTTGACGCGACGCACAAGACCGCTTTCAACCAAAGTTTCCTCGGTCAGAGGTTTCTTGGCGTCGATCTTTTTCTCATCGATGAACTTTTGCAAGATCCCAAGGTTGATCACCGCATGGGTCTTGGCATTAATGTTGTTAAATCCACGCTTTGGCAGGCGTTGGTAAAGCGGCATTTGCCCGCCTTCATAACCTTTGATCGCCACACCTGAACGTGATTTTTGACCTTTGATCCCGCGGCCACCAGTTTTACCTGTGCCAGAACCTGGTCCACGACCAATGCGCTTTTTGGATTTGGTTGCACCGGGATTATCCCGCAACTCGTGCAGTTTCATGTCGCTTCTCCTTTTGGCCGGAACTACCCCCCGATATGCGACGAAAGGGGCAAACACGGCATTGCAATAGTGGCGCTGATAGCGCCCGAGCGCTCGCCATACAACGGCGCGCCTTTGGTTTCAAGTCATGGATTGTATTGGCGGTGGATCAGCTTGTCATCGATGCGCAATCGCTTGGTAGGATTATTGCGCCCGTTCGCAGCTTTTTTCAAAGTCCTTGTCGACCTCATTTGCCGCCTCGTTAAACAAAAGCTGCACATGGCATTCCGGTTTATAGGATTGCACAAACCTGTCGAAACCGAGAAACGATGCCTTCCAACTGCGCACCACCAAGGGCATGGGGTGAAAACGAAGTTGCAAAGACTTCTTTTGGCGGCTGATATAAACATCCCTAGTCACGATTTGGTTTATCTCATCAGGCGTCAGACCGATATTTTCAATCAACACCCGGTTGGGATCGCTTGCATCATTGCCCACAAGCACAACGAAGCGGTCCGCTTCATCAATATGCGAGATGTCATAAGACGCCAAACGCGCATCGCGTGGCACATCTTCACCGCCAACCGACAGGTCTTGGGTCAAGCGGTCTGAGGATGGAAAACTGAACAGGGCAATCGGATTGGAAACACCGCCTGCACGCAGCACTTGATAGGGGTTCCGCTCGACCACCCAACTGAAGATCACCCAAAAAATGCCAAACAAGAGGTAGATCAGGACTGCGGTGAGTATATTACTTTTGTTCAAAAACTTCATTTGGTCAGATTAGCCAACCCGAAGAACGCTTGTAAAGAACGTCATCAAACGGGAGTGACGTTCTTTTACCGTTCTTAGATGAAGTGATCCGATCAAATGGCCAAAGAGATGCGATGTGCCAGAGCCAAAAACGTCAGTAAGACGGGAACACATATTTCCCAAAAAATTGTCCATCTTCTTAGGGAAACTGACTCATTGGTCTCGGAGGCGAATAAAGCCGCCGCAGTTGCAATAACGGTAGTTCTAGAAATCCTCGTAGATCTGCTCAACGCATCGTAGGCCAAAATAATCTCATCTAAAGAAACAAAAACGCCCCACCGATTGGCAGGGCGTTTCTAACTTTAGGCGAAGTTACGGGCCTTAGCCCTTTTCTTCGACGATCTCGACCATATGCGGGATCTTGGCGATCATGCCGCGTACAGAAGGTGTATCTTCCAACTCGCGGGTTTTGTGCATTTTGTTCAGACCCAAACCGACAAGCGTGGCTTGTTGGTCTTTGGGGCGACGGATCGGAGAGCCGATTTGTTTTACAACAATGGTTTTCTTAGCCATTTGACTTAAGCCTCCGCAGGTTCAGCGGCCGCAGCCGGAGCTTCGTCACGCTTTGGAAGAATGTCAGAAACTTTCTTACCACGACGCGCAGCTACGTGACGGGGGCTAGACTGTTTGGTCAGACCGTCCATGGTTGCGCGGATCATGTTGTATGGGTTTTGGCTGCCGATCGATTTCGCAACAACGTCAGAAATACCAAGCATTTCAAACACAGCACGCATCGGACCACCAGCAATGATACCCGTACCAGCCGGAGCAGTCCGCATCACAACTTTACCCGCACCGTGACGGCCGTTCATGTTGTGGTGCAAGGTGCGCCCTTCTTTCAAAGGTACGCGGACCATCTGACGCTTGGCTTGTTCTGTTGCCTTACGGATCGCCTCTGGCACCTCTTTGGCTTTACCTTTGCCAAAGCCAACGCGACCCTTTTGATCGCCAACCACAACAAGGGCAGCAAATCCGAAGCGCTTACCGCCTTTTACGGTTTTGGACACACGGTTGATGGCAACCAAGCGATCCTGAAACTCAGGGGTTTCGTCGCGATCACGGCGGCCGCGGCCCCCTCCGTCACGTCTATTTGTATCTCTGGCCAAGGTGGCCTCCTATTCCATGTGGCGCTTGGTGCGCCGGATTTTCCCAACCTCGGTGAGCCATAGGCTCCCAGGTCATCGAGGGGGCGCTGAAGCGAGCCCCCTTCTATTTTGTGTCGTCCTAAAGAAACCCCAAGGGGCGTCGATTAGAACTTCAGCCCGCCTTCGCGTGCAGCGTCTGCCAAGGCTTTGACTTTGCCGTGGTACAGATAGCCGCCCCGATCAAAGTAAACGTCTTGAACGCCTGCTTTTTTCGCACGAGCCGCCAATTCGGTGCCAATTTTGGCCGCCGCATCGACGTTGTTTTTGCCAACAAGACCCAGCTTAGCTTCGGTAGAAGATGCCGCGCACAAAGTTGTGCCGTTCACATCATCAATGATCTGCGCCGAGATGTTCTTGTTTGAGCGATGCACCGATAGCCGCAAGCTGCCAGTATTGGTGCGCCGTAGTCTGTTCCGAACGCGCATGCGGCGTTTGAGGAACAATTGTCGTTTGTTGTTCGCCATTTTTGCGTTCCTTACTTCTTCTTACCTTCCTTGCGGAAGATATACTCGTCTTTGTACTTGATCCCTTTGCCCTTGTAGGGCTCTGGCTTGCGCCATTCGCGGATGTTGGCAGCAACTTGGCCAACGATCTGCTGATCAATACCTTCGACGATGATTTCGGTTGGCTTTGGACAGGTAACAGTCACGCCTTGCGGCACGTCGAAATCAACATCATGGGAATACCCAAGCGCCAATTTCAGTTTCTGACCTGCGATGGAAGCCCGGTAACCAACACCGTTGATTTCCAGCTCTTTCTTGAAGCCATCAGTTACACCTGTCACCAAATTCTGGATCTGGGTGCGGGACATGCCCCACTGCTGACGCGCACGCTTTGATTTGCCGCGTGGCGTCACCAGAATGGCGTTGTCTTCAACCGATAGGTCCACGTCATCTGTTCCTGTGAAGGAACGCGCGCCCTTTGGCCCCTTAACTTCAACCGACTGACCAGAAACGGTCGCGGTGACGCCAGAGGGCAGTTCAACGGGTCTTTTTCCAATACGAGACATCTATATCTCCTTAGAATACGCGGGCGAGAATTTCGCCGCCGACGTTTTGCGCCCGTGCGTTGGCATCGGACATCACACCTTTAGAGGTAGAGACAATCGCAACACCCAAGCCCTGACGAACAGGTGGGATGGCATCAACCGCAGAATACACACGACGGCCCGGTGTCGAAACACGGGTCAATTCGCGGATAACCGACTGGCCATCATAGTATTTCAGGCTGATTTCTAGTTCTGCGTGACCTTTGTCGCCCAGCACTTTTTCATAGCCACGAATGTAGCCTTCATCCTCTAGCACGTCGAGCACCCAAGCGCGAAGCTTGGAGGACGGCGAGCGTACAGTGGATTTGCCACGCATCGAAGCGTTACGGATCCGGGTCAGCATATCGCCTACGGGGTCGTTCATCATCATTTCACAAGCCCTCCCTTACCAGCTCGACTTGACCATGCCTGGGATAAGACCGTTAGAGGCCATTTCCCGAAGCGCGATCCGCGACATTTTAAGTTTACGATAATACGCCTTAGGACGACCGGTGATTTGGCACCGATTGTGCAGACGAGTTGCCGAAGAATTGCGCGGCAATTTTGCCAGCTTAAGGCGGGCCTTAAAACGCTCTTCCATAGGCAGTGTTTCGTCTTTGGCGATTTCTTTAAGCGCGGCGCGTTTTGCGGCAAATTTCTTTACCAGCTTTTGACGCTTTACTTCGCGCTGAACCATTCCAGCTTTAGCCATTAAATCTCTCCTATCGGCCCGGTCAGTTGCGGAAGGGCATGTTGAAATGCTTCAACAGGGCCTTGGCTTCCGCGTCCGTCTTGGCAGTGGTGCCGATGACAATGTCCATTCCCCAGTTTTCGACAATCTTGTCAAAGTCGATCTCAGGGAACACGAGATGTTCTTTCAGACCCATCGCGTAGTTACCGCGACCATCAAAACTTTTGCCCGAAACACCACGGAAATCCCGGATGCGAGGCATGGCGATGGTCACCAAACGGTCGATGAAGTCATACATGCGATCACCGCGCAGGGTCACTTTGACACCCAGCGGCATGCCTTCACGAACCTTAAAGCCCGCGATGGATTTTTTGGCCTTGGTGATCACTGGCATTTGGCCGGCAATCGCCATCAGATCAGCATGCGCCGATTTGATTTTCTTGCTGTCAGCAACCGCTTCGCCACAACCGATGTTCAGAACCACTTTATCAAGACGTGGGATCTGCATATCGTTTTTGTAAGCGAACTCTTCTTTCAGAGCAGCACGGATGGTGTCGTTATAGGCCGCCTTTAAGCGCGGGGTGTAATTGGCGTTATCAAGCATCTGCGATCACCTCCCCAGATTTTTTGGCGAAACGCACTTTTTTGTCGCCGTCCATTTTGAAACCAACGCGTGTTGCGCCGCCTTCTTTGGGGTCAACCAGTGCGATGTTGGAAACATCCAGCGGCAATTCGGTTGGGATACGACCGCCTTGGCTGGTTTGTGATTGGCGTGTGTGGCGGATCGCGACGTTCACACCAGAAACCAGCGCTTTGCCAGCTTTTGGCATCATCTTAACGATTTCGCCCTCTTTGCCTTTGTCCTTGCCCGCAAGAACAATCACCTTGTCACCTTTGCGAAGTTTAGCAGCCATTACAGCACCTCCGGCGCAAGTGAGATGATTTTCATGAAGTTCTTGCCGCGCAATTCACGAACCACTGGCCCGAAGATACGGGTGCCAACAGGCTCGTCTGAATTGTTCAGAATAACAGCGGCGTTGCGGTCGAAACGAATGGCAGTGCCATCATCACGACGAACTTCTTTAGCGGTACGAACCACTACGGCGCGACGCACATCGCCTTTTTTAACGCGACCACGCGGAATAGCTTCTTTGACCGACACCACGATGATGTCGCCCACAGAAGCGTATTTGCGTTTGGAGCCGCCCAGAACCTTGATGCACTGAACTCGGCGTGCGCCTGAGTTGTCAGCAACATCCAGATTGGTTTGCATCTGGATCATAGATTTTTACTCCCGACCTGCCGGGCCCATCCCGGCGGTTTCGATGAAGGGTGCCTATAGAAGCCTTAAGCC
Organism: uncultured Rhodobacterales bacterium; assembly: GCA_964489925.1. Classification (GTDB taxonomy): domain Bacteria; phylum Pseudomonadota; class Alphaproteobacteria; order Rhodobacterales; family Rhodobacteraceae; genus CAYLLD01. Next base: position 802 of record CAZBBZ010000032.1, on the reverse strand, counting down.
TCTGTGACAACCTCCCACCGTTTATTTTTCGATTTTGGTGCACATTCTTGAATGCGAACCTGATCACCGACTTTGAAAGAACCGATTTCATCGTGAGCCCGGTACTTTTTCGACTTCTTCACCGTCTTTTTCATCAAAGGGTGGGTGAAACGACGCTCAACTGAAACAGTCACGGTCTTGGCATTGGCAGTAGAGGTCACAACGCCTGTAAGTATACGCTTAGGCATCCGCGCCTCCATCTGCGCCGGAGCGCGCTTTTTCATTGAGAATTGTTTTGACGCGCGCAACGTCACGTTTGACCGTTTTCATGCGTGCAGTAGATTCGAGTTGGCCAGTGGCCTGCTGGAAACGTAGGTTAAACGCTTCTTTCTTTAGATTAGCCAGCTCATCACGGAGCTGGTCGGGGGATTTGCCCCGAAGTTCATTCGCGTCCATCGCGTTCTTTCCTTCAACATCACCGGAGAGCCCTTGTGGTTACTCGTGCATCCGGTGGAGATTCCATTGGAGAGGCGGCTTATAGGGATTGGTTTGGCTCGTGGCAATACTAATGTTGATGGTTGTTTGAATGGACGCTTTCAATGGCGTCTGAAAGGCCGCGAGAACTTGCTTTTTGAGCGAACCATACGAAGCAAAAGAACACGAAAACAAACCCTTAACGCGAGATTAGACGGCTCTCAATCCCATTGAAGGGCCGGCCCATCGGCGGGCCGGGGTGCGGCGAACTCCTTTGGTGTTGGGTCGTTTACTTAAGCCAAACCGCCGTGCGTTCCAATTCCAGCGTTGCGGGTTGCAATATCGCCGT
>CAZBBZ010000031.1:0-13379 GCA_964489925.1 uncultured Rhodobacterales bacterium | reverse complement strand
GCGGTAAAATCCGCAATTCACGCGTCACACAAAAGTTTTACTTTGGCTTTTGGAAATATCGGCGTTGAATACAACAAAACCATTTGGAGGATCCCATGAACAAAACAATCATTCTATCTGCCATCGCGATCGCGCTGAGCGTCAGTACATTTTCAGTATCCGTAAAAGCCAATCAAACCGATCGTCGGGCCGCGATGAAACAAGTCGCAAAGGCAGTAAAGGGCATGAGCAAAGGTACAATGGAGCCTGCGGTCGCGGGCCAAACCATTGTTGATCTTGCCGCCCAGATCCCTGTGTTGTTCATGGAAAACGAGATCACTGGTGACAGCACTGCAAAACCCGAGATTTGGGTGAATTACGGCGATTTTGTTGCCAAAGGTTCTGATCTGGAAGCCGCGGCGCAAGCGCTTGTAGATGCCGCCAACAATGGTGGTGATGTTGCGGCCGCGGGCAAAGCGATGGGCGCCACATGTAGCGCGTGTCACAAGTTATATAAAGTTTCGTCTTAAGTCAGCCGTTGCGCCGCCAAACTCCGGCAACGCCAGATACGACAAGAATTGCCAGACCCATCCACGTCATCGGGTCTGGCCATCCCCCAAAGAACATCACGCCGTAAGATGTGGCCGCCAAGATTTGTACATAGATCAATGGCGCTAGTTTAGTGGCTTCCGCACGCGCATAGGCCATCACCATCAATAAATTCGCAAGCGACGATGTGATTGCCGATAAGATGATGAGCGTCCACGCCCATACCGACCCATCGCCCCAGCTAAGTGGTAATGCGAATGGTAATAGGATGAGGGCCGCGACAATCATTTGGGATTGCAACATCGAGGCTGCGTTGAAGCGTTGGGAAAGAAAGCGGTTGGTCGCCAAAAACGAGCCGTAGAAAACCCCCGCAATGAGACCCAGCACCATGCCATCCGCCATTTCAAGGCTAGGCCGGACCACGAGCAGGACACCGCCAAAGCCTGCGATAATGGCAAGCCAACGCTGAATGCCAGCGCGTTCTCCCAAGAAAACGACGGCTAGGACAAAACTTATGAGTGGCGCTAGAAAAAACGCGCCGTAAGCATCTGCCAATGGCGCGCGCGAGGCGGCCTCTAAGATGAATCCAACCGTGCCTGCTATGAGCACCCCTCGCAGCAGCACCCACGGATGGCGCATTTGGCTAAGCCTTGCGCCGCCCAAAACCAAAAAGGGCGCGGAAATCACTGCACCAATGGCAAAGCGCGACCATGCAAGTACGGGGACAGGTATTCCGTGGACCAAATTGGCATATTTCGCGATTGCGTCCCCCAGCGGAATAAGGGCCGCACCGACAAGCATCAGCACAATCGCAAGGTGGTTCTGTTTCATAGAAGGGAGCCGTGACAAGAAAGACTAATGTCCGCAAGAAAAAACGCCCGCCTTATGCAAGACGAGCGTTTAGAAATAGCCGTTAGTAACAGACTTAGCGGTTCATGCGATTTTCGATCAAATCATCAACCACCGCAGGTTCTGCGAGCGTGCTGGTATCCCCCAGCGCGCCAAAGTCATTTTCCGCAATTTTTCGCAAAATCCGCCGCATGATTTTACCCGAGCGCGTCTTTGGCAAGCCAGGAGCCCATTGAATAAGGTCTGGTTTGGCAATCGGGCCGATTTCTTTGCGCACCCAATCTGACAGCTCTTTGCGCAGCTCATCGGTATAGTCTGTACCTGCCATCAATGTGACATAAGCATAGATGCCCTGCCCCTTAATATCATGGGGATAGCCGACCACGGCGGCTTCTGCGACTGCATCATGGGCGACCAATGCGCTTTCAACCTCGGCGGTTCCCATACGGTGACCGCTGACATTGATTACATCATCCACCCGACCCGTGATCCAATAGTACCCATCCGCGTCGCGCTTACATCCGTCACCGGTGAAGTAGTAGCCTTTGTAATCGGTGAAGTAGGCGGAAACAAAACGGTCGTGATCGCCCCAACAGGTCCGCATTTGGCCCGGCCAACTGGTTTTCATACACAGCACACCCTCGGCAGCGGTGTCGTCGATTTCAGCGCCAGTTTGTGGCTCCAAAATCACCGGCTGCACGCCAAAGAACGGGAATGTGCAAGAGCCCGGCTTGGTGGCTGTCGCCCCCGGTAGTGGGGTCATCAAATGCCCGCCCGTTTCGGTCTGCCACCATGTATCAACAATGGGACAACGCCCCTTGCCGACAACATCATTGTACCAATTCCAAGCCTCTGGGTTGATCGGCTCACCAACGGTGCCCAGCACTTTGATCGACGAGAGATCACATTTGGAAACAAACTCGTCACCCTGCGCCATTAATGCGCGGATCGCGGTTGGGGCGGTGTAGAATTGATTGACCTTGTGTTCTTCGCACACCTGCCAAAACCGCGACGCGTCCGGGTAGGTTGGCACGCCTTCAAACATCAGTGTGGTCGCACCATTCGCAAGCGGGCCATACACGATGTAACTGTGCCCCGTGACCCAGCCCACATCAGCGGTACACCAAAACACATCACCATCGTGGTAATCAAAGGTGTATTCATGGGTCATCGCCGCATAAACGAGGTACCCCCCGGTTGTGTGAACCACGCCTTTGGGCGCACCTGTTGACCCGGAAGTATATAGAATAAATAGCGGATCTTCGGCGTTCATCGGCTCTGGCGGGCAATCGCTCGATGCCTCTGCCATCAGCGCTTTATAGCTGTGATCTCGGCCGGGTTTGGAGCCGACATCAGCACCAGTGCGTTCCACCACCAACATGTTAACATCGCCGCAGGTTTCCATCGCTTTGTCGGCGTTGACTTTTAGCGGGGTCGCTTTGCCACCGCGGGGCGCTTGATCGGCTGTCACGACCAGTTTGGCGTCGCATGCTTGAATGCGGGCCGCCAACGCGTCCGGCGAAAAGCCACCAAAAACGATAGAATGGATCGCCCCAATGCGCGCACTTGCGAGCATAGCGTATGCCGCCTCTGGGATCATTGGCATATAAAGAACCACACGGTCGCCTTTGCCTACACCCAAGGATTTATAGACATTCGCAAGCTTGGAAACTTTTTCCTGCAACTCCGCATAGGTGATGTGCAAGGATGGCTCTTTTGGATCGTCTGGCTCCCAGATGATCGCGGTTTGATCGCCGCGCGTGGCCACATGCCGATCAACGCAGTTCGCCGCGACGTTCAGCTCGCCATCCTCAAACCACTTGATCGAGACATCTGGATAAGCAAACGTCGAATTTTGCACCTTGGTGAAGGGCTTCATCCAATCAATGCGTTTGGCGTGTTCCGCCCAAAACGCATCCGGGTCATTTACAGAGGCCGCATACATCGCATCATAAGTCGCCGCATCTGCATGGGCGTTTTTCGCGAACTCCGGTTTAGGAGGATAAAGTGCATCGCTCATGGTTTTTCCTTCGTGCCATATTGTGACCCACCTCGGCTTTATGCCGAGGCGCAAATTATCAATGTGAACAAGCCCAACTCGGTCAGGCAGATACGACCTTAAATCGCAAGATACTCATGACGGAGAGATTCATTATCCAGAACCTCTTTCGCAGTCCCGTCAAATACGACTTTCCCGGTTTCCAAAATCACCGCGCGGTCCGCCAATTTCAGCGCCGCCACAGCGTTTTGTTCCACGATAATCGTCGTAATCCCTTGCTCGCGGATATAGTGTAGCGTCTTTTCGATCTCTTGCACAATCACCGGGGCAAGACCTTCGTAAGGCTCATCCAGCAACAACAACTTCAGATCACGCGCCAAGGCACGCCCAATCGCCAGCATCTGTTGCTCGCCGCCCGAAAGCGTTATGCCTTCTTGCTTGCGCCGCTCACCCAAACGGGGAAACAGGTCATAGATGCGGTCAATCGACCAGCCCAAAGGCGGCTCGATCTGCGCAAGTTTGATGTTTTCCTCGACCGTTAGACCCGGAATGATCGAGCGGGTTTCAGGCACAAGACCAATACCCATTTGGCTCGCTTGGAACGCGCGTTTGTCGTGCAGCGTTTCATGGTCCAGATGCAATTCGCCTTTGCGTAGCTCTGGATCATCCATGCGGGCAAGCGCGCGCAGTAAGGATGTTTTGCCCGCCCCGTTGCGGCCCAATAGGGCGAGGATTTCGCCTTCATGGATATTAAAGCTAACACCTTGCACGATGTAGCTTTCACCATAATAGGCATGCAGGTCATAAGCGGAAAAATAGGCCGGGGCTGTAGCCGCGTGGTTGGCGTTTTTTTCCACAGTGTTTGTATCTGTCGGGCTCATTAGTGCGCCCCTCCCAAGTAAGCTTCTTGGACTTTTGGATTGCCTTTGATCTTGCTCGGCTCGTCTTCGACAATCACATGCCCCTGCACCAACACGGAAATACGATCCGCAAGGCTGAACACAACTTCCATATCGTGCTCGATAATCACTTTCGTGATGCCACGGGTGTCACTGATATGCTTGAGCAGTTGAATGGTGTTTTCAGTATCTGCCCGCGCCATGCCCGCCGTCGGTTCATCCAGCAGCAACAGCTTGGGGTCTTGAACCAAGCCCATCGCCAGCTCTAGGCGTCGTTTGTCACCACGAGACATGGAAGAGGCCACCATATCGCGCTTGTCGGCCATTCCTAAATCTTCAAGGATGTCCTCTGCCTTTTCGCGCACGTCTTTTTCGCGACGCATAGAGCCCCAAAAGTTTAGCTCAAACGCACCGTCCCGGTGCGCCAGCGCTGGGATCATCACGTTTTCCAACACCGTAAGATCGGTAAAGATCTCAGGCGTTTGGAAAACCCGACTTACGCCGGTTTGATTGATTTCATGCGGTTTAATGCCAAGCAAGCTTTGCCCGTTGAACATCACGGTCCCTGTATCAGGCACCAGACGCCCAACGAAACAGTTAAGCAGAGTTGACTTACCAGCCCCATTGGGACCGATGATCGCATGCACCGCGCCCTCTTGTACGTTTAGATTAACTTCATCCAACGCCTGCAAGCCACCGAAGCGCTTGTTGACATTCTGGACTTCAAGAATTGCCATTGCTGTCGCTCCTTATTCCGCAGGCACGGTGGTTTTGTCGTCATCCACCGCTGTTTTTGATTTCTTTTTCTTGCCACCGAACAAGCGCTGCGCACCATCGACCAGCCCGCCGGGAAGGAAGATCACCACCGCCATGAACAGCAGACCAAGTGTCAGGTGCCAGCCTTTGCCCACAAAGGGGTGAACAACAGTCACCAATAGGTTTTCCATACCTTCTGGAAAGATCGAGAACCAACCGTGCAGCACGTTGTCATTGATCTTTGAAAAGATGTTTTCAAAGTACTTAATGAAACCCGCACCAAGGATTGGTCCAAGCAAGGTGCCCGCACCGCCAAGGATGGTCATCAACACCACCTCACCAGAAGCGGTCCATTGCATCCGTTCCGCACCAGCAAGAGGGTCCATCGAGACCATCAGCCCACCAGCAAGACCCGCATAAGCACCAGAAATCACAAAGGCGGCCAATGTGTAGGGGCGCGAGTTCAAGCCCGTATAGTTAAGCCGGTTCTGGTTGGTCTTAATCGCCTTAAGCATCAGCCCAAAGGGTGAGCGAAAGATTCGAATGGCCACGTAGAACGCGAGCAACATGACGATTGCGCAGATGTAAAAGCCCAGATTGAACTGAAACTGCCAAGCGCCAAAATCCATACTGTAGGTCGAGCGCATCTCAAGGCCAAACAAATGGGTCGCATTCGCCCCGTCCCCTCTGAAGTACTGAGGATCGTCATTATAGACCTGCAGGCCAGTTTCGCCGTTGGTGAGCGGTGTCAAAACCGAATACGCCATGGCAAAACTCATCTGCGCAAAGGCCAGTGTCAGGATCGAAAAGTAGATGCCAGAGCGCCGCAGCGAGATAAATCCGATGATCAACGAAAAGACAGCCGCGATTAGAACACTTAGCAGGATCGCTGGCACGATATTCATGCCCAACAGCTTGAACATCCAAACCCCAGCATAAGACCCCACACCCAAGAAGGCTGCGTGCCCGAAGGACAGATATCCCGTTAGGCCAAAGAGGATATTAAACCCGATGGCAAAGATTCCAAAGATACAGAAGCGCTGCATCAAATCCGGGTAGCCCGCATTGAACTGTGCCAAAGAGCTTTCCGCCGGAAAGGGGTTTAGGATGATTGGCGCTGCCAGCGTCATCACGATGACGAACAGGAACAACCATGCGTCTTGTTTTGTAAGTCCTAGCATGACCTTAATCCTCCATTACGCCTTTGCGACCCATCAGCCCACGCGGACGCGTCAGCAGAACGATAATCGCAACAAGATAAATTATGATCTGATCGATCGAGGGCAAAAACAGCCACTCTTCGAAGAAGTCTTTGACCAAGGTCATAGAGGCAAAGCTCTCTAGGATACCAAGTAGGAACCCCGCAAGGATCGCGCCGGGCAATGAGCCCATGCCGCCGACCACAACAACCACAAAGCTCAGGACCAAGAAATCCATGCCCATGTGGTAATTGGGCGAAACAATGGGCGTGTACATCACACCCGCAGCGCCTGCGACACAGGCCGCGATTCCGAACATTGTGGTAAAGCGGCGATCAATGTCGATGCCAAGCAGACCAACGGTTTCGCGGTCGGCCATGCCAGCCCGAACGACCATCCCAAAGGTGGTGAACTGCAAAAAGGCAAAGACCGCACCAATGACGAGCAGCGAAAAGACGAAGTAAACCATACGCCAGATCGGATAAACCGCCTGATTAGCCTCGAGCCCGACCAGCATGCCAACGTCAAACGAGCCATCGAGCATTGCGGGCGCGCTGGTCTGAATCGGGTTTGCGCCGTAAAACGCTTTCACAATTTCCTGCAACACAATCGCCAAACCAAAGGTCACGAGGATCTGATCCGCGTGAGGGCGTTTGTAAAAATGTCTGATAAGGCCGCGCTCCATCGCAAAGCCAACAAACAGCATGATGGGGATTGAGAACAGGATCGCCAGCGGCACCGACCATTCCATAAGCGACGTGCCAAAATCACCAAACCAACTCTCAAGATAAGGCGTTTTCACCTCGAGCGGATTGCCCAAGAAATCCTTTTGTGTCTCGTCAATCGTAACTTTCGATAACGAAAAGAGTTTGTTTAGCGTTACCGCGCAAAATGCGCCGATCATGAACAAGGCGCCATGCGCAAAGTTCACAACGCCAAGCGTGCCAAAGATAAGCGTCAGCCCCAGCGCAATAAGCGCATAGGCACTGCCTTTATCCAAACCATTCAGGAATTGCAGAAATGCCGCGTCCATCGTTCCCACCAACATGTGTGATTAAATCCCATGCCCGTGTGTGAGCATGCAGTAGCTAGAGTGTGCCGGGCAAAATGCCCGGCACGTTTTTTGCGAAATTAAGCGCCGCTGTTACACTGACCCAAGTCGCCGCCAGCGAACATTGGGTGATCAGGCGCGTACTCAACTTGCGCACGCGGTGTAACTTCAACAATCTCAAGTGCTTCGTACTCGTTGGCTGGGTTCGTCGCACCCTGCACAACCAGAACGTCTTTGAAACACTGGTGATCGTCAGCACGGTAAAGTGTTTCACCGTTGCCCAAGCCGTCAAACTCAAAGCCTTCAAGCGCTTCAACAACTGCACATGGATCGAACGAACCAGCGCGTGCAACAGCATCAGCGTAAAGGATGGTTTGCGCGTAACAAGTCTGCGCAGAGTTGGATGGTGGGTTGCCGTACTTCTTACCGAACGACTGAACGAAGGCTTTTGTGCCAGCGTCCTGAAGCTGCCAGTTCCAGTTCATGGAGCCGAACACGCCTTCGATGTTTTTGCCAGCACCTTTCGCCATCAGCTCCGAATACAGAGGCACGATGATTTCAAACTGCTTGCCGTTCACCATCTTGTCGCGCAGACCAAACTGGATCGCGTTGGTCAGTGAGTTAACCATGTTACCGCCGTAGTGGTTTAGAACCAGAACGTCAGCACCAGAGTTCAGAACCGGCGCGATGTAGGACGAGAAATCCTGGCTCGCGAGTGGTGTAAGAACGTTGTTAACAGTTTCCCAACCCAGACCTTCGGTCGCGGACTGGATCGACTCTTGCTGTGTCCAACCCCAGTTGTAATCAGCGGTTAGGTGATAGGCACGACGCTCAGAACCGTAGTTGTTCTGAAGAACCGGAGCCAAAGCAGCGCCAGACATGTAGGCGTTGAAGAAGTGACGGAAACCGTTCGCCTTGCGATCTTTACCGGTCGTGTCGTTCGCATGTGTAAGACCTGCCATGAAGATCACGCCAGCTTCTTGACACAGACCTTGAACAGCAACAGCCACACCCGAAGATGAACCACCGTTGATCATGATCGCGCCGTCTTTTTCGATCATCGACTTCGCCGATGCACGTGCCGCGTCAGATTTGGTTTGCGTATCGCCGGTTACGTACTCGACTTTCTTGCCAAGAATTCCGTTACCTTGAAGCGCTTTGGACGAGAACGTGTTTAACGCACCGCCGTCGCCTTCGCCGTTGAGGTGCTCAACAGCAAGCTCTTGTGCGCGTAGCTCATCAAGACCTTCTTCGGCGTAGGGGCCAGTTTGGGGTACGTTGAAGCCCAAAGTTACCGAACCACCAGTTGGTTCGTTGGTGTATGCGCGCGCCATTGAACTCGTGAAAATAGTCGGAGCCGCGATACCTGCGCCGGCAGCCGCTGAATTTTTCAGCAAGCGACGACGCGAGAGATGGAGTTTTGTCATGGTATACCTCCCGGTTTGACAATTTTGTCCGCTCTTGTTGGCGGATCTGGCTTTTCCAAGCCCAATATTCGTAGCGCAGAGCTGTCAATGGTCCAATAAATTGCTGCTTTTTTTTATTTTTTTTGTAAATTTTGCATTGCAGCAAATTTTTTTCGTGTAAATATATTTACAAAACCAGTGGCGCGCTACTGAAAACAAAGGGCTTTTTTTGGCATGACGCGGACAAACTCAGGACTACGAATACGGCAGCTGCGTTTGGCAAAACAGCTAAAGCAGACCGATCTTGCGCATGTTGTTGGCATATCGGCGTCCTACCTTAACTTAATTGAACACAATCGCCGCCCGATCAGCGAAACGATTCTATCTGCACTTTGCGATGCACTGGAAACGTCGAAAGAAGCCATTCTCGGCAGCCAAGAAGACGGCTTGGCAAGCGACATCGCCACGGCGCTAGCAGAGCAACCCAAAGTACAAATCGACACCCCAAACGAGGAAGAATTTATCGCGCGGTTTCCCGGCTGGGCCGCTTTGATCGCGGCGCAAGCCCGACAAATCAGGGATCAATCATCCGCCATTTCAACCTTGAACGAACGGCACAATTTTGACCCGCGCTTGCAAACGACACTGCACGAAATGCTGACCAATATTACGGCGATCCGCTCAACCGCATCAATTCTGGCCAAGGGCGAAGATTTGCCTCAGGCGCAAAGTTCTCGATTTCAAAACAATGTTTATGATGAATCTGTTCGCCTGTCTGAGGCCGTTTCCGGATTGGTTTCATATTTCGACAACAAAAACGTAATGCCCGAAACAGCCGCAACCTCTCAAGAAGAATTTGAATTGTTTCTTGAAAAATACGACCGCGTGTTTCCAATGCTTGAAGGCAGGCAGCCGCCCGCAGCAATCGAAAACCTGATTGAAAGCGAACCTCTGCTCACCAGCCCGGATGCGATTGCGCGCGCACGGCAACATTTGCAGACCTTTGCTCAGGATGCAAAAAAGTTACCGCTCGAAGAATTTTCAAAAGCCGCGGCAGAACTGGCCTATGCCCCAGCAGAACTGGCCCAAAAGTTTGAGTGCGATATGCATACGGTGTTTCGCCGACTGGCGGTTTTGCGACGGGACGGCATCGATGCGCCGCGCTTTGGATTGGTTATCATCAACGCCGCCGGGCACCCGCTGTTTCGCCGCCCACTGAAAGAATTGTCAGTGCCTCGGTTTGTTTCCATTTGCGCGCTTTGGCCCGTTTTTTCAGCCCTATCCACGCCGGGCTTTGCGATCGAAGAAATTATGGAGCTACCTGACGAGCGTAAATATCTGTCACGCTCTTTCGCTGCACCGCTGAATAAAACCGAATTCGGCGCGCGCCCAATCATCACATCGGGCATGTTAGTGACGTCTATGGAAGATGCCAGAGCCTTTGGATTGCTGTCAGATCATAAAACAGCCCCGACCGTTGCGACCGGGACAACCTGCAAGCTATGCCCCCGCGCGGACTGTAGCGCACGCTCGGACCCAAGCATGGTGATGCCCAACCCGATTACGCCAAAAACGACCGCAGCTCTTTAATCGTTTCGCTAGGCGCTTCTTCGGGCACGTAATGACCACCGGGCACAGCGCAGCCGCTAACCGTCTTGGCCACCGCCCGCCATTCTGCCAGCACATCATAGGTTCGCGCCACAAACCCTTCTGCCCCCCACAGCGCCAAGACAGGGCAATCAAGGGGCTCTTGGTCTTGCCGATCATGCTCCAAGTCAATTCCAGCAGAGGCGCGGTAATCCTCGCAGGTTGCATGGATACAAGCAGGATCAGAATAGCAACGCAGATACTCTGCAAACACATCCTCTGGGATGGCGGCACTCACATCGCCCCAAGATTTGACCTTATGGCGCATATAAAATTCCACGTTGTTGCCAATCAGCGTTTCAGGCAACCCTCGGGGCTGGATCAAGAAAAACCAATGGTAGTACCCTTTGGCAAAGTCGAAATTCGTCTGCCCATACATGGATTCCGTTGGCGCTATATCAAGCACGGCAAGGTGGCTAACCTGTTTGGGGTGATCGCGCGCCAATCTATGCCCAACGCGCCCGCCACGATCATGGCCAACAACCGCAAACCGCTCAAAGCCAAGACGTTGCATCAGTTCAACTTGATCCGTTGCCATTTCCCGCTTTGAATAGGGCATGTGCTGCTCGTCGGTTTCTGGTTTGCTGCTATCGCCATAACCGCGCAAATCCGTCGCCACGACCGTAAAATCACGCGCGAGATCAGCAGCCACATGCCGCCAGATCACATGGGTTTGCGGATAGCCGTGCAACAACAGCACCGGGGGGCCACTGCCGCCAATGACGCCATTGATCGTGACCCCATTGACCGTTTCCAAGATCCGTCGAAATCCCGAAAAGAAGGCTGGCATGTCGTTGGTCGCGTTCATAAGTTGTCCTTGCACCTGATCGGATCCTCTGAGGCCAGCATGACCGCGCTTTTCAATTTCGACAATACCTATGCAAAAGACTTGCCGGGCTTCTATGCTTCCCTTTCGCCAGAAATCCCTCCCGCACCCGAACTGGTTCTTTTCAATACCGATCTGGCGGCCTCGCTTGGGTTGGATGCCGCGCAGTTGGACACGCCAGCAGGTGCCGCGCTGTTTTCCGGGCAGACCGTGCCAGACGGTGCCGCCCCACTCGCGCAAGTTTATGCGGGTCATCAATTTGGTGGCTTTTCTCCCCAGCTCGGGGATGGGCGCGCGATTTTGCTGGGCGAGCTTATGGATACCGACGGTCAACGGCATGACCTGCAACTAAAAGGATCCGGCCGCACGCCGTTTTCCCGTTCAGGAGATGGCAAAGCCGCCTTGGGTCCGGTTTTGCGCGAATACATTATGGGCGAGGCGATGTATCGCTTGGGCATCCCTACAACGCGCGCGTTGGCTGCAACAACCACAGGCGAAACCGTGATGCGCGAAACGCCAATGCAAGGCGCGGTTCTCGCGCGCATCGCATCTAGTCACCTGCGCGTGGGGACGTTTCAATTTTTTGCCAGCCGCGGCATGACCCAAGAAATCCGCCAGCTGGCAGACTATGCGATTGCGCGCCATGACCGCGATCTAACGGGCGCGCCCGATTGCTATTTGACGTTCCTCAAGCGTGTTCTTTCCCGCCAAGCAAACCTGATTGCGGCATGGATGGGCGTTGGATTTGTGCATGGGGTTATGAACACGGACAACATGACGATCTCTGGTGAGACCATTGATTACGGGCCTTGCGCCTTTATGGAGGCTTATGATCCCGCCACCGTGTTCAGCTCAATCGATGCGCAAGGGCGCTACGCTTATGGCAACCAACCGATGATCGCGAAATGGAACTTAGCGCGGTTGGCCGAGGCGCTTTTGCCGCTATTGGATGACGATCAAGACAAAGCCGTTGCAGTGGCGACGGAAGCAATCGAGGCCTTTGACGACGAATATACAGCCGCATGGAACCGCGTCTTTTGTCGCAAAATCGGCTTTGAAACGCCCAGCGCGGCAGCGGTTGAATTGGTTGAGGCGTTGCTTAAACAAATGCACGCAAGCCAGACAGATTTTACGAACGGCTTTAACGGGCTAACGACAGCTCTTGGGACTGACGCGGACGAAGGCTCGCTGATCGATTGGGCAAAGCAATGGCGTGCCGCGTTGATGCAGCAAGATGTTTCCACGGCCAAGGCGCAAAACATCATGGGCGATGCGAACCCGATATACATCCCGCGCAACCATCTGGTGGAAGACGCCCTGACAAGCGCGAATGACGGTGATTTTGCGCCGCTAAAGGACTTGCTGAACGTGGTAAAGACGCCATTTACGGCGCAGCCCGGAAAAGAGATGTACCAAGCAAAAGCACCAAGCGATTTTGGGTCATATGTGACCTATTGTGGCACCTAAAACTTAGCCGCCGCGTGCAGCTTTTAAGGCTTTAGGCAAAGCCTCGGCAAAGATATCCAGATCGCAAGGACGTCCGGCAGATATGCGAATACAACGATCCTGCGGGGCCACAAACGGCATCCGCACAAAGACGCCTAGACGTCCCAATTCCGCCAAAACGCCGCGCGCAAATTCCCCATCTGATCCGCAATCAATCGCGACAAAATTTGTATGCGAATGAAGCGGCTTCAAGCCGTTTTGCTGCGCTATATCGGCAATGCGGGCCTTAGCGCGCAAAACATCGTCTTTGGTTTTCTGTAAATAACTTTGATCCATCAGCGCTGCCAAAGCGCCCGCAACACTCATCCGACTAAGCCCGAAATGATTGCGAATTTTGTTGAACGCATCGATAAGCGGCGGGGACCCGATCCCATATCCAATCCGCGCACCGGCCATGCCATAGGCCTTCGAAAAGGTGCGAAACCGGATCACGTTTTCAGGGGTTTCGTTAAGCGGTAAAAGCGGCATTTCGGCAAACTCGCAATACGCCTCGTCCAGAACCAATAAACATCCATCGGGCAAACGCGCCGCTAGATTTGCGACCGCTGCCGCGTCATGCATCGTGCCCATCGGATTGTCAGGATTGGCCAAATACACCATCCGCGCGCCATCGCTTGCAGCCAAAAGCGCGTCAATGTCTTCACGGTCATCGCGATAGGGCAGTTTCACCAAATTGCCGCCAAAACCCGCTACATGGTAATTGAACGTCGGAT
>CAZBBZ010000030.1:11515-13493 GCA_964489925.1 uncultured Rhodobacterales bacterium | reverse complement strand
TTCGTTTTCCTGCAAGACCGAGGTGCGCTTTGGCGCAGGCGCGCATCTAGGCTTGATCGAAGCCCTACCGTCACAGGTGCAATCGGTGCTTTTGGTCAAGGGCGCGTCCAATGCAACCTCGGCGCCTGTGGGCAAGCTGTTGGTCGATGCAGGGCTCGCCGTGCAAACGGTAGCCTGTGCCGGTGAACCTGATTTGGGGGCGGTGAACGATGCCCTACAGGGTTTGCAAGGGCATGGCATCGATTGCATCGTGGCCTGTGGTGGGGGGTCGGCTATCGACATGGCAAAGGCCCTGCGCGTGGCGCTTTTCAAAGGTGCTGCGCTAACGGATGATGACTTTGGGATCACTCATTTGAACCAAGGAACGATCCCCTTGATCGCTCTGCCCACAACGGCAGGCACAGGTGCAGAGGTCACGGCGAACGCTGTGCTTGGGGCCGCCACGAGCAATGCTAAGATTAGCCTTAGGGGACCGGGGCTTCAGGCCGATATCGCCATCGTGGACCCCGAATTGATGCGCGCTGCACCGCAAAAGGTGATCCTTTTTGCAGGCATGGATGCCCTGGTGCAGAACATTGAAAGCTATACGTCTGCAAAGGCGACCCCGTTTACCCGCGCGCTTTCCGGGCCAGCGATTGCCAGCACCCTGCGCGCGTTGGTTGAGGTGCTTGAAACCGGGGAGGCGACAGCCTGGAGTGCGCTCGCTTTTGGCAGTCTAAGCAGTGGTATCGCGCTTGCGAACGGTGGTTTGGGGGCGGTGCATGGGATTGCATCGGTTCTGGGCGGTGCCTTCCCCGCGCCGCATGGAGGACTTTGCGCGCGGTTGTTGACGCCAGTTCTGCGGACCAATCTGGCGTCTGCGGATTGTCCGGCGGCGGTTCGCGCAGATATTCTGTTTTGCCAAGCGGCCATTCAAGATCAATTCGCGCCCACAAACCCCGACGATCCGCTGTCGGGCCTTGAAAGCTGGCTGTCTGGACAAAAGCTGCCGCGCTTGGCTGACTGGGGCGTGACGCCGCGCGATATCGACGGGTTGGCGCAGGCCTCGGCCACCGCATCCTCTAGCTTGAAAAATCCGATCACCCTGTCCCCGCCCGAGCTTGCAAATATCATTGCCGAGGCCCTTTAGGAGCCAACTCGTGACCCGTCCAAAGACCAAAACCATCGCCGCAATGCAGGCCAGAGCGCGATGAAGCGGCACAGCAATGGTGCATGGTGGTACGTCGCCCCTGCCCTTGCGATTTTGTGCTTTGTTGGCCTGATCCCCTTGTTGGCGGTGATCAACTACGCGTTTTTTGACATCTTTACGCTGGAAAGCCGCTATTGGGTCGGCACCGAGTGGTTCGCAGAGTTGGTTGGGTCCGCCGAGCTATATATCACGCTTGGGCGCAGCCTGTTGTTTGCCGCCCTAGCCTTGCTGATCCAGTTTCCGCTTGGAATTTTGATTGCCTTGAACATCCCCAAACACCCCTTGGGCAAGAGCATCCTTTTGATGGTGCTCGCACTGCCGCTCTTGGTGCCTTGGAACATGATCCCGGGCATGTGGCTTAGTTTTATTGACCCGGACCTTGGACTGTTGGGCCAAGCAATTGCGCGCAGCGGCGTCGCGTTTGACTACAAGTTCAACCCTGTACACACGTGGCTGCTGATTTTGGCGATGGATACGTGGCATTGGGTGGGGCTGGTGGCGATCCTTGCTTATTCGGGCCTTTCCAGCATCCCGCAAAACTATTTTCAGGCGGCACAGGTGGATGGTGCAGGTCGCTGGGCGGTTTTTCGTTTTATCCAACTGCCCATGATGCGCGGTGTGCTGAGCATGGCGCTGGTGCTGCGGGTGATGGACAGCATTATGATTTATACAGAGGCGTTCGGCATCAATGCAGGCGGGCCAAATAAAGCCACTGCTTTTTTGGCGCTGGAACTCGGCGAGGACATTGCGGCGTTTAACTATGGCCCTGCCGCAGCACGTTCGGTGCTG
>CAZBBZ010000030.1:0-11505 GCA_964489925.1 uncultured Rhodobacterales bacterium | reverse complement strand
CGTTTTGTTGGTGGCTTGGACCATGACAGTCACTCTGCGACGCCACCGGCAGGAGCCCACGCGATGATCACCACCTGTCGCGTGATCGGTCTGGTTTGCGTGACTTTGGCGCTGCTTGCGCCCTTGGTGCAAACGGTAATCTTAAGCTTTATGTCTACGCTGCCGCGCGATGATATGGCCGTGGGCACGGTCACGCTGTTGAACTATCGGAACCTGTTTCAAGACCCAGATTTGGTGCGCGCGCTTTGGACCTCTTTGAGCTATGTGACGATCAATATCGTGATTTGCATCGGGGTTGGGCTGCCTGCGGCCTATGGGATTTCGCGCTATTCCTTTGTGGGGGACAAGCATTTGTTTTTGGTGCTGATCGCCTTTCGGATTACGCCGCCCGTTGTGCTGTCCTTGCCGGTTTTTCTGCTGTTTGCGCAGGTCAATCTATTGAACAACCCACTTGGAATTGCGCTGGTGCATTGTCTGTTCAATGTACCCATTACGATTTGGATTCTAGAAAGCTTCATCTCAGCGGTTCCGCGGGAGTTTGACGAAAACGCCTTTTTGGACGGGCATTCTGTGCCTAGTTTTTTTATGCGGCACCTGTTGCCCTTGATTGCGCCGGGCGTCGCGGTGGCGGCCTTTTTCTGCTTTATCTTTTCGTGGGTCGAGGTGGTCTTCGCGCGGATCCTAACGTCAACGGGCGGCAAACCAATCCCAATGGCCATCGAAGCGCTTTTTGGGTTCCAAACAGACGTTGGTCTTGTGATGGCAATGACAGCTTTGTCGCTGGTACCGGGCGTAACTTTGGTGTTTTTCACACGAAACTACATCGCGCGCGGATTTCTTGCATCTTCTGGTCAAAACACCTGACGCTTCACCAGCAGCAGAAACCACCATCAACCAACAGATCAACTCCGGTGCAATAAGAGGCCGCGTCGGACAATAGAAACACCGCAGGACCCACCATTTCGTTGACATCCGCCATGCGTTGCATGGGCGTTTGGTTTTCGAATTCTTTGGTTTGATGGATCATTTCAGGCCGCGTATTCATAGGCGTGGCCGTGTACCCCGGCGAGATTGAATTTACGCGGATGCCACGGTCCACCCATTCCATGGCGATGGATTTCGTCATGTGGATCACCCCGGCCTTGGACGCGTTGTAATGCACTTGATTGAGCCCACGGTTGACGATCACACCGGACATAGAGGCGATGTTGACGATAGAGCCGCCCTGCCCATGCGCTAGCATTGCGCGCCCTTGGGCTTGGCACGACAGCCAGATGCCCTTCATGTTGATGTCCATCAGGGTCTGGTATTGATCCTCGTCCATATCTTCGATCGGATTGGCGTTGGCGATGCCAGCGGCATTTAGCGCCAGCCGCAACGGGCCAAGCTCTGCTTCGGTTTGGGCGACGGCCTCTGCCATTGCTGTACTCGAGGTCACATCGGTGGCGATTTGCAAGGACGCGCGGCCAGTCTTGGCAATTTCTGCGGCCGTGTCTTCCAAGCCGCTATCGGTGCGACGGTCCAGCAAGCTCACATCAGCGCCGCATTGGGCAAGGCCAATGGCAATTCGCTGGCCAATCCCGCTGCCAGCGCCAGTGACCATCGCGGTACGCCCTGACAGATCGAATAGAGCGGGCGCGTTCAGGGACATATCGGTCATGTCTCGTTTCCTTCTTATGGTGGGCTTATTGTGGGCTTATGGTAAGAACATCAGAGGGTTGCTAATTCCATGATCGACACATCGTTTGCGTCTTGGCGCGATAGGATGCCCGATTGCTTGCCTTGGGCCATGACCATAACGCGGTTGGAGACCCCAAGCACTTCTTCAAGGTCCGAACTGACAACAATGACGCAAACGCCTTCTTTGGCAAGGCCAACGATGATGTCATAGATCGACGAGCGGGCACCAACATCGATGCCACGGGTCGGCTCATCTAAGACCACCACGCGCGGGTTGCGCGCCAGCCATTTCGCGATAACGACTTTCTGTTGGTTGCCGCCCGAGAGTTCATCTGCGTTTTGGCGCCCCTGTCCTTTGACCCCAAATTTGGCAATATTTGCGTCCGCAAACCCGTTGACGCGGCGCGCGGTCACCCAGCCTGCGGGGGCAACAGATGTCATATTTGCGTATGCGAAATTTTCGGCAATGGCGTGTTCAACGATCAGGCCTTGTTGCTTGCGATCTTCGGGGATCAGTACGATGCCTTTGTTGATTGCACCGCGCGGCGAGCGGGGCGTGATGTCGGCGCCGTCTAGCAGAACCTGACCCGTCGCAATCGGATCAACGCCGGTGATGGCGCGCACCAATTCCGTACGACCCGCACCAACAAGTCCAGCGATGCCAAAAATTTCGCCCTTTTGAACCTTGAAATTTACGTCCGAAAAATGTCCCAAAGCAGAGTTCAGATCTCGGACCTCCAGCACGGTTTCGTCTTGGGGTGTGGGCAGGGCGGGAAACATGCGTTCAAGGCTCCGCCCAACCATGGATTCCACAATAGTGCGCACAGGCACATCTGCGCTTTCAAATTCTTGAACTTTTTCACCGTCCCGCATGACGATAACGCGGTCAGCGATGCGTTTAATTTCTTCGAGCCGATGAGAAATGTAGATGATCCCAACGCCATCCGCTTTGAGCTGTTCGATCTGTTCAAACAGCTTGGTTGTTTCCTCGCCGCCCAAGGCCGCGGTAGGTTCATCAAGGATCAAAAGACGCGCATTCAACGTCAACGCTTTGGCTATTTCGATCAATTGTTGATTGGCGGTGGACAGCCCGGCCACAAGGCGGCGGGGCGAGATATCAAGCCCGAGGCGCTGCAAGCCTTGGGCCGCGCGCTCTTCCATCGCGCGACGGTCTATTACACCTGCCTTGGTGGGATAGCGCCCGACAAAGATGTTTTCTGCTATCGATAGATGCGGCAGCAGCAGCAGTTCCTGATGGATCATGCCCACGCCACTATCCAAGGCTTCGCGAGGTGTGGCGGGCGCATAATCTGCCCCCTGCCAGGTCATAGTTCCAGACGAAGGGAGGACCGTACCGGAGATGACATTTGAAACGGTTGATTTGCCGGCACCATTTTCCCCAAGCAAGGCTACGACTTCGCCCGCACAGACATCCAGATCAATGCCGTGCAAAACTTCAATCGGTCCGTAGGACTTTTTGATGTTGTGCAAGGACAGGATCGGAGTCGTGGCGTTTTTCGTCATCGCTCTTGCCTTTGAAATCAAGGTGCCGACAGATTAGGGTTTATGGGTGCTTTTCAACGAATTGAGCCGCATCTGCGCAAGTGGTCAGAACCGCGTTCGGGATCTGGCGCGCAGGCACAGATGCCCCATTAGCCACAGCAATCGCAGAGTTCACCGCCAAAACGCCCATCGCTTGGGTGCTTTGCGTCGCCGTCACGATGAAGGGCGTGTCACAGGCCACAAGCGACTCTAGCGCCGCGCCATCACCGTCATAACCACCAATCACGACTTGATCGGTCAGACCGGCAACTTCGACCGCTTTTGCAGCCCCCATGGCAAGACCGTCAGCCTGACCAAAGATGATAGAAATGTCCGGGTTCGCCTGCAGCATGTTTTGCGCAATGTTGAAACCCTCATCCGGGGACCATTGCTGGCTCCACTGCTGGGCGACCAGTTCTACGCCGGGGTTTTCGTCGATGGCCATTTTGCAACCTTCAAAGCGCTGAACTTCTGGCGTGGTCCCTTTTTGGCCGTGGATCACAACCATTTTGCCTTCACCGCCCTTAAGATCGATGATGTGGTTGCACACTTGATAGGCGGAAATCACGTTTTCACCGTAAATCACTGTATCGCCCGGCTCGCCATCAGGCTCTCGGTCAACATTGATCACAGGAATACCTTCAGCGCGCGCCAGACGGGTTGGCACTGCCGCAGCCGCTGCACCTGCTGGAATGTAGATGAAAGCATCAATGCCTTGGGTCATCAAATCTTGGACTTGGCTAACTTGGGTGGCTGTGTCGTTTTTGGCATCAACAACGATCACATCAATGCCGAGCTTTTCAGCGTATCCTTCAACGCCTAGTTTGATCTGATTAAAGAAGTCCGCTTGCAGGTTCGGGACCGCAAGCCCGATCTTTGAAACACCGCCTACGCCGTCGGCCATGGCTGTTGTGGAAAGCATGGCAATGGCCGTTGTTGCCAACAGACCTTTCATAAGAGTCTTCATGGTTTTCTTCCTCCTGGTTGTTTGGTCCATCCGCTCGTGTGGGGACCTTATTAGAAGCGCCAAGACGATTGGCGCCCCGCTTCGTCTAGGACTTGCGATGCTTAAAAGTTTCCGCCGCGACGGCCAAAACGATCACAAGGCCAATGATAACTGCTTGCAAAAAGGGAGAAACGCTCAACAGGTTCAATCCGTTGCGCAGCACCCCAATAATCAAAACACCAATTAATGTGCCAACCACACCGCCTGTGCCACCGGACAAGCTGGTGCCGCCGATCACGACAGCGGCAATGGCATCAAGCTCATAAGCCACGCCAGAGCTTGGCTGGACCGAGTCAAGCCGTGCGGCCAACAAGACCCCAGCAAGCCCCGACAACAGCGCACAGACCGTATAGACCATAACCGTCGCCAACCTGACATTGACGCCAGCTAAGCGCGCCACTTCGGGATTGCCGCCAATGGCATAAAGCGCGCGCCCTTCTTTGCGAAACCGCAAGAACAGGATGGCTAAGACGAAGACCACCAGCATCACAGCCACGGTCATGGTCAGAAACCCGAATTGGCGAATAATCGCACCCATGTTGAACCAGCTTGGAAAGCCAATGATTTGCGAGCCATTGGTGATCATATTGGCCACACCGCGCGCGATGGACATCATTGCAAGGGTCGCAATGAAAGCGGGGACTTTGAATTCGGTAATCATCAAGCCCGAAATTGCACCGCATAACGCGGCCCCTATCAGCGCGCCGCTGATCGCCATCCACATGGGCATGCCCGCTTCGACATTAAGATAGCCCAAGATCATCATCGCCAGCGCCAGAATCGAACCAACAGACAGATCGATACCGCCAATCAGAATCACGAATGTCATGCCAACCGCCATGATTCCCAGCACCGTGATCTGGTCGGCAATGTTCAGAAAATTTCGGAAGGACAGGAAGGAATCTGTTGCGAAGGACAGAAAAGCGCAAAGCAGAATAAGACCAATCAGGGGACCAGTCGCTCCACTCAGCGAAAAGAACTGTGATAGCTTTGACCTTTCGGCAAAGGCTGATTTCCCCGTAGTCGTCATTTTTCCTCCCTATGCGCATATTTATGCACATCTGATAAATGATGCTAAATCGGCCAAACTAGACTGTCAACAGTAGAAAATATTATGCGGCCATTTGACTGATTTGCTATTTTGAGATCTCAGATCAACTTGACAGACACGGATACGCATGTTTTCTTACAAGTGAATTTTTATACAGAGGCGAGTATGAACAGCAAAAAGCTCCGCGCTCAGGCCAACCAGATGCGGCAACGCGACTTAAGGGCTGTCTTTGAGGCAGGTGCCGGACATATCGGTGGCGAACTATCGGTGATGGACTTGCTGACGGCTCTTTATTTTGAGGTCATGTCTGTCGATCCCGCGGTTCCAACCGATCCCAAACGCGATCGACTTGTGCTGAGCAAAGGTCACACCGCGCTGGCGCTATACATCGTGCTGTCTGAGCGCGGGTTCATTCCAAAGGATGAAATTGAAACGTTCTTGCAGCCCTACTCACGTTTGAATGGCCACCCGAACCGTACCAAAGTGCCGGGCGTTGAAACCAACACCGGGCCTTTGGGCCATGGCTTGCCTATTGGTGTGGGCATGGCGAAGGCGGCCAAACTGAATGGGGACGATTGGCGCACGTTTGTGATTACAGGTGACGGGGAAATGCAGGAAGGGTCCAACTGGGAGGCCATCATGGCCGCGGCTCAGTTCAAGCTGGACAACCTAACACTGATCATCGACCACAACCGCCTGCAACAAGGCGCGCGTCTGGCCGATACCAACAATCTTGCACCACTGCGCCCAAAACTCGAAGCTTTTGGCTGGCATGTTCAGGAAATCGACGGGCATGATATGGACGAGATTTGCACGGCGCTTGCCCGTGATAACGTCGTTCCCGGCAAGCCAACCTGCATTGTAGCGCACACAAACAAAGGCCAGGGCATTTCCTTTATGTCTGACAATGTTGCATGGCATCACAAAGTGCCAAGCGAAGAACAGTACAAACAGGCCATGGCCGAACTTGAGGAGGCTGCGCCATGAATGCGCCGTTTGACTCCGCTCCGCTGTCTGATTGTCGCGATGCCTTTGTGGGTACGCTCGAAGCGCTGGCGACGAAAAATGTTGATATTGTTGCGGTTTGCAATGACTCTGTTGGATCGTCAAAACTGGGGGGATTTCGCGATAAGTTTCCGGAGCGATTGATCAATGTGGGCATCGCCGAACAAAATATGGTTGGCGTTGGCGCTGGTTTGGCCAATGGCGGGAAAATCCCTTTTGTTTGCGCTGCCTCGCCGTTTTTGACCGGGCGCGCGCTAGAGCAGATCAAAGCCGATGTGGCCTATTCGGAAACGAATGTGAAACTGGTCGGTATCAGCTCTGGCATGGCCTATGGCAACCTTGGGGCCACCCATCATTCGATTGAGGATTTTGCGTGGATCCGCGCTTTGCCAAATATTCCAGTGATCGCGCCTGCGGATCGGTTTGAAACTGCGGCGGCGGTCAAATGGGCCACGGACTATGAGGGGGGATGTTTCTTGCGGCTTAGTCGCGTGGGCGTGCCTGATTTGTTTTCTGAGGGTCACATCTTTGAGCCGGGTCGCGCCAATATGTTGCAAGACGGCGCGGACGTGACGCTGATTGCCAATGGGGTATTGAGCCACCGCGCCATGCATGCGGCGGCCATTCTGGCGCAGCAAGATATTGCAGCACGGGTGCTGAATATGGCAACGGTCAGACCGATTGATAGAGCCGCGATCGTGGCCGCAGCAAAAAGCACGGGGGCAATCGTGACTTGCGAAGAACATACGACCTTTGGCGGGCTTGGCAGCGCTGTGGCGGAAGTGGTTGTCGACGAATATCCGGTGCCAATGAAGCGCCTCGGTGTGCCGGGCGTTTTTGCCCCAACGGGACCTGCTAATTTCTTGCTGGATGAATTCGGAATGTCGCCAGAAGGCATCGCGGCAAGTGCCGTTGATCTGATCAAGCGAAAGGCTTGACAATGGCCCAGCAGGTCGTTCTTGCCATTGACGAGGGCACCACCAATTCAAAGGCCGTGCTGGTCGATCAAAACGGGCGTATCATCGCAAGCGGGTCAGCGCCCGTGCCTATTGAACACCCTCAATCTGGCTGGGTTCAACAGGACGCTGACGATATTTGGACGGCCACCAAAAAAGCGATCGCAGACTGTCTGAAACAGGTTCCGAATTGCGAAATCACGGCGCTTGGGATCTCTAATCAACGAGAATCTATCCTGATTTGGGATCGCAAGACCGGCGCACCGCTAGGCCCTGTCGTCACCTGGCAGTGCCGCCGCACGGCACCCGCTTGTGACGCCCTAAAAGCGGCCGGGCATGAGCCGAGTGTTATTGCCAAAACCGGGCTGCCGCTTGACCCCATGTTTCCGCCCACCAAAGCGGCATGGTTGGTCGCACAATTTGGCGAGGATGCTGCGGATATTTGTATCGGCACCGTTGATAGCTGGCTGATTTGGAAGTTGTCCGGAGGTGAGGTCCATGCAACCGACCGCTCAAATGCTGCGCGCACGCAATTGTTCAACCTCACCGACGGGACATGGGATGATGAGCTATGCGCGCTGTTTGGCGTCGACATCGCCGCCCTGCCCCGGGTTTGTGATTCCTCGCATATCTTTGGGCAAACCCAAGGCGTCGGCGTAATTCCAGATGGCCTGCCCATCGCCGCGGCTATTGGGGATTCCCATGCGGCCCTTTTCGGTCATGGTGCCTTTGGCACTGGGGATGGAAAGATCACCTTTGGCACAGGCTCGTCGGTGATGACAACGGTGCCGCAATTCACAATGCCCCCCAAGGGGATCACAACGACAATCGCGTGGTCCCTGAACGGCATATCGACCTATGCCTTGGAAGGTAATATTCTTGTTAGCGCCTCGGTTTTTCCGTGGACTGCTGAACTCTTGGGGCTAGCGGACGTGGACGCCTTGCTAGACCTTGCACAGACTGTAGATGACGCGGGCGGCGTGTCGCTTGTTCCCGCCCATGTAGGCCTTGGTTCGCCCCATTGGGACAGCCAAGCCCGTGGCTTGCTCGCAGGGCTATCGTTTAAGTCAACGCCTGCACATATTGCACGCGCAGCCGCCGACAGCCTTGCCCATCAGGTGACTGATATCTTCGATATCATGGCCCGCGAAATCAAGGCACGTGAGGGCGCGGATATTGGCCGACTATTTGTGGATGGGGGGCCAAGTGCCAATCCGTTCTTAATGCAGCTTGTGGCCGATTATTTGACCAAACCAGTGACCCCTTGCCGCAACGCCGAAGCCTCTGCGCTTGGGGCGGCACATTTGGCGGGTTTGGCCACCGGCGTCTGGCCTGATCTTGATGCGTTGGCCGCACTCGCAGCGCACGGTGATCCCTATGCGCCAATGATAAGTCCCGAAACCCAGCAAACGGCCAGAACCACTTGGCGAGAGGCTATTGCACGCACAATTCTTCGACTATAGTGAATAAATATTCACAACCTTTCGAAAGTATCCTGTATGTCCCGTCTGAACGAACTGAGAATGATCGCGCGTGTCGCTCAGATGTATTATGTCGAAAACCAGCGTCAGGCCGACATCGCAAACCATCTTCGTATGTCACAGGCGACCGTGTCGCGCATGTTAAAGCGCGCCCAAGCCGAAGAAATTGTGCGAACGACTGTGATTTCGCCCTTGGGTACTTATTCCGAACTCGAGGCCGGGCTGAGACAGACTTATGGTCTTACGGAAGCCATCGTTGTCGAATGTTCCGAGGATCGCG
Organism: uncultured Rhodobacterales bacterium; assembly: GCA_964489925.1. Classification (GTDB taxonomy): domain Bacteria; phylum Pseudomonadota; class Alphaproteobacteria; order Rhodobacterales; family Rhodobacteraceae; genus CAYLLD01. The sequence continues at coordinate 2,504 of CAZBBZ010000030.1, read as the reverse complement.
ATGGAGCGATCATGGCGCGTATTGGCGAAGCGGCCGCGCATTTCATAGAAGCCACGCTACAGCCTGATGAGGTGATTGGGGTTTCAAGCTGGTCTGAAACCATTTTGAAGATGGTGGAAAACATCCACCCGATGAAATCCGGCAAAGCCAAGCGCGTTGTGCAGACAATGGGCGGCATGGGTGATCCCACGGTGCAAATCCATGCCAACCAATTGACCACCCGGCTGGCCAAGCTGACCGGAGCCGAAGCCCATTTGCTGAGCGCCCCGGGTGTGGCGCAATCTCGCGAGGCCAAACTGGTTTTGCTAAGCGACACTTTCGTGCGCCAAACGATGGAACTGTTCAGCAAGATCACGCTGGCTATTGTGGGCATTGGCGCAATGGAACCATCAAGCATGCTGGCGCGCAGCGGCAATGTTTTTACGTCGCGCGAGTTGGCCGAGGTCAAAGAGGCCGGTGGCGTTGGCGACATCAGTCTGCGGTTTTTCGATGCCGATGGCGCCCCGGTGAAAACGCCTATGGATGATCGGGTCATAGGCATGTCGTTGGAAGATCACTCAAAGATTGACCGGGTTATCGCGCTTGCAGGTGGTCAATCCAAGACGGCGGCGATCAAGGGGGCGCTGCGCACCGGTGTGATCGACCTTTTGGTGACAGATAAATTCACAGCAGAACGACTTTTGAGCTCGGCTGATCAATCGACATAACGCAGGAGACCCCATGACTAGATTTGCCAATAAGACTGTCGTTATTACCGGAGGCAATAAAGGCATCGGTTACGCAATGGCGCAACGGTTTGCATCTGAGGGGGCCAATATTGTGATCGCCTCGATCGAAGATCAAGTGCATGACGCGGCGGCCTTGCTTGGTCCCACAGCGAAGGGTTTTGTCTGCGATGTGGCGCAGAAAGAGCAGGTTAAAGCGCTCTTTGCGTTTGCCGCCGATACATTCGGCAGCATTGATGTATCCGTGCAGAATGCAGGTATCATCACTATCGCAAAGATCGAGGATTTGACCGAGCAGGAATGGGATGCCACTATGGATGTGAACACCAAAGGTGTGTTCTTGTGCTGCCAAGAAGCGATCCGCCATATGCGCAGCTCTGGTGGCGGGCGTTTGATCAATACGGCGTCAGGCCAAGCACGGGACGGGTTTATTTTCACGCCGCATTATGCCGCATCGAAGTTCGGTGTGATGGGCTTATCCCAAAGCCTCGCCAAAGAGGTCGCGTTAGATGGCATCACCGTTAATGCAATCTGCCCCGGTATCATCCAGACTGATATGTGGGATTACAATGACCGCGTCTGGGGTAAGATGTTGGGCGATTTTGGCCCCGGTGAGTTGATGGAAAGCTGGGTGCAAAACATACCAATGAAACGCGCAGGCGAAGGTAAAGATGTCGCGGGCCTCGTGGCGTTTTTGGCCAGCGATGACGCATCGTATATCACCGGCCAAACGATCAACGTGGATGGTGGATTGATCATGTCCTAATCCGGTGCGGGGAAATTAACGGCTCACTTTTACCAAATTGCCGACCCCGTGGAATGATATCGCGATGCGCCAGTGCTTCGGTTATTGAAGACTTGGTTGGTATAAATTATGCGCAATGGATGTTAGGATCGCCATCCCGCGGTCTGGCTTGCGTTAAACAAAACCAATGACCGCTTTACCCCCAAAACTGCAGTCACGAGCGCACCAAAATTTCGCCGCTACATAAAGCCACTGCATAAAATAGCGTCTTCGCGATCAGGCAACCGCCCTAGCCATTGGACCATCAATATCCCCGTGCAACCGATAGGCTGCAACACTGGCATCCGCGGCCTCCCGGCCCTTTTTGACAAAGTGATTACCAAAGAAGGTTTCATGTTCGGATGTGGGTTGGAAATGGTGCGGAGTGAGCGACACGGACAGGACTGGCACGCCGGTTTTCAAACCAGCTTCCATCAGCCCATTGACCACCGCCTGTGCGACGAAGTCATGGCGGTAAATGCCGCCGTCAACTACAAGGGCCGCTGCGACCACAGCGTCATAATTGCCAGTGCTTGCAAGTTTTTGTGCCAAAAGGGGCATTTCAAATGCGCCGGGGACGGCAAACACATCGAGCGTCGCTGCCACACTCAACTCATCCAAGCGCTGTTGAAAGCCAACCAAAGCTTGGTCCACGATTTCGGCATGCCATTGCGCCTTGATGAAGGCGAATTTTGGGGATTTTGTCATTGCTCCTGATCCTTTCAAAATGACAGAATCCCAGAGCGTGCGAAACGAACAGGCTTACACCCGATCGCTCCATTCTCTACCATCCGGACTATGACCGTCGGCCCCGGAATTTCACCGGTGTCTGCTGGACCCACCCCGAAAGGTGGCGCTCGCGGGCTCGCTAGTAGGCTTCGACATGCTCTGTCCGACGTGGCTTCGGCTATCGCTCAGCCGTCGCAGACTTCGGTTAATACTCAGTCCGACGGGTGGAAAGATGGTGCTTTGCTGGTAAGGCGAATACAGATAGG
>CAZBBZ010000029.1:0-13586 GCA_964489925.1 uncultured Rhodobacterales bacterium | reverse complement strand
CAAACAAAAACAACGATTGTGCAAAACTGATCGTGGCCGCCGCCCATCCCATGGCTGCCAACAGTACCATGTTCAGCGGTTTTGGTGATAACTCTGCAGGGTCAGGGCGCAAAACCATAGCGCGGGCTAGCGCAATGGCAATCGTGGACATCAATCCAGCGAGAAGGGCCAGCAATATCATGTGAGCGCAATCATGTCAGCGGATGCCCGGGCATCAAATCATAGGGATGTTTCCAGCCGGGCAGGGCGGCAATTTCGCCGCGCCAGCGCGCAATGTTGGGATAGTCCGCGACCACATCCACGCCCACTTCGTCCATGAAGTATATATAACCAACACAAGACAAATCCGCCGTAGTCATCCGGTCTGATGCCACCCATTTTGATGCGGCCAAGCGCGCATCCAGAACCTTCAACGCCGACCTAGCGCGCCCTGCAAGAAACCCGATCACATCCGCATTGCGATGCTTTTCCGGCAAAAAATTCGCCATAAACCGCCAAGTCGCAATATTTGCCGTCAGCTTATGATTATCCCAAAGCGTCCAACGCAATACCGCGCGCCGCTCATCATCAGAGCGCGCCTCAAACTTTCCAAGCGTTTCTGACAAATAGTCCAGCATCACCCCCGATTGGGTGAACTGGCGCTGATAATGCGTTAGCACAGGAACTTCGCCCATCTCGTTGATCTCAAGATAGGCCTCCGTGCGCGCCTCGCCCTTGAAGAAATCAACAAACACAGGTTCCCAATCCGCGCCCGCCAATTCCAACATCAGCGCGGCCTTATAAGCGTTACCGGACTGGGCAAAACAATGAAGTTGATACTCTGTCATAAGAAAAGCCTATGTTAGATCAGACGTCTGGTCTGATGCATCCTTTTGGGGCAACTCTAGTGTCATCAAACGGGATTTTCCAAGCCCATACGTCACGTTAAGCGCCCATTGCGACCATGAATCCCGTCAATTTCTCTACCTTCCTCTTGCTCTAAATACCTGCCCGTCTGGCGAAGACGCCTCCGCGGCGAGCGGCATACAACCGCGCCTCGCGCTTTTGCGCGAGACAATTTTTGCAAAATACGCTCAGGCTTAAAACGCCGCCGCATCAAGCGCCATCACAGGCGCGTCACCAGACTTGATCCGTGCAAGGTGAAGCGACGCCTCTGGCAGCAAGCGCGCCATATAAAACCGCCCCGTTGCCAGTTTGTTTTCATAAAACTCTGGATCATCCGTGCCATCCGCCAGCGCCGCCTTTGCAGCCACGGCCATGCGCGCCCACATCAGGCCCAAACAAGTATGCCCAAACAGATGCATAAAGTCGGTCGAGCCAGCCAGCGCCGCGTTCGGGTTCTTCATCCCATGCTGCATAAAGAACATGCCCGCTTCTTGCAGGTCTTTGCTCGCTTGCTTGAGCGGCTCCATGAAATCGGCCAATTCCTCGTTGCCTTTGTGCTCGGCCAAGAAGTCTTTCACCATCTCAAAGAAAGCCATCACATGTTTGCCGCCGTCTTGGGCCAGTTTGCGGCCCACCAGATCAAGCGCCTGAATGCCGTTCGCCCCTTCATAGATCATCGCAATCCGCGCATCGCGCGCAAATTGGGACATGCCCCATTCTTCGATGTAACCATGTCCGCCGTAAACCTGCTGCGCCAAAATTGTGCAATCGAACCCTTTGTCGGTCAAAAAGCCCTTCAGCACTGGGGTCATCAAGGAAATCAGCCCTTCGGCATCTTCATCGTCGCCGCGCATATACTGATCAATCAGCATCGAGCCCCAAAGCATGTAAGCCCGCGCCCCTTCGATAAAGGCTTTTTGCGTCATCAAGTTGCGGCGAATATCCGGATGCACGATGATCGGGTCAGCTGGCCCATCTGGGTTTTGCGCGCCTGTCACATCACGCCCTTGCAAACGATCCCGCGCGTAATCTACGGCGTTTTGATAGGCCACTTCCGCCTGTGCCAAGCCTTGCATGGCCACGTTCAGCCGCGCTTCGTTCATCATCGTGAACATGGCGCGCAAGCCTTTGTGTTCGTCGCCGACCAAATAACCCGTCGCTTCATCGTAGTTCATCACGCAAGTGGCATTGCCGTGAATGCCCATCTTTTCTTCCAGCTTGCCGCAACTCACCCCATTGCGCGCGCCGAGCGATCCATCGTCGTTCACATGAACCTTTGGCACAATAAACAGCGAAATTCCCTTAACACCGTCCGGCCCGCCGGGAATTTTAGCCAAAACCAAATGGATAATGTTTTCTGTCAGATCGTGATCGCCTGCAGAAATAAAAATCTTCTGCCCCGATACCTTAAACGACCCATCCCCTTGCGGTTCTGCTTTGGTGCGCAACAACCCCAAATCCGTGCCACAATGGGGCTCTGTCAGGTTCATGGTGCCAGACCACTCGCCTGCAATCATGTTCGGCAGGTACTTTTGCTTTAGCTCATCAGACCCATGCGCATGAATGGCCGAAATCGCACCATGGGTCAGCCCCGCATACATCGCAAAGGACATATTGGCCGCTGATTGCATCTCGCCCACAGCGATATTCACCGTAAATGGCAAGCCTTGGCCGCCATATTCCGGGTCGCAATCAATCGCACCCCAACCAGATTCTTTCATGGTGTTGTAGGCGTCTTTGAACCCATCAGGGGTATAGACAATCCCGTTTTCCAAACGACATCCTTGTTGATCCCCAACCGGGTTCAGCGGGGCCAAAACGTCGCGCGCAACTTTGCCCGCTTCTTCCAAAATGGCGCTGGTAAAATCAGGCGTCAGATCGTCAAATCCGGCGATATCTGATTGCTCGATCTTCAAAACATCGTGCAAAACAAAAGCGATGTCTTTGGCAGGTGCGTTATATGCTGGCATTTAGATCGTCCTATTCTTGGGGCGTTGCGACCAAAAGTAAGCGTCAAAATATGCTAATTTCAAGTTTAGTCGCAATACTGGGTCAAATCCTAAAGTTATGGGAGGTCGCGCGCCAAATTGAGGGGGCGCGCAGGTTAGGCTATCGGCCGTTATCCTTAGATTTGGCTCACCTTTGGCTTAGGTTTCGCTGTCCGGGTCAAGGCCACGACTTCGCAATGTGTCTGCTCCCCACTTAATACGTTCTTCGAGGTCTACAATGGCCTCGTTCAACTCGTCGCGCTGTAACCGCATCTCGCTTAAGCGATCTTTGGCTTTGCTGTATACTTCTTGCAGCTGTGAATTGCCGTGCTCATCCGCACTATACATTTCAAGAAGCTGTCGAATATCTTCCAGCGAGAACCCAAACCGCTTGCCGCGCAAGATCAGCTTTAGGCGTGCGCGATCCGTTTTGGTAAACAGGCGCTTTTGACCCTCGCGGATCGGAAACAGCAGTTCTTTGGCTTCGTAAAACCGCAACGTCCGCGGCGTAACTTGAAATTCGGCGCACATTTCGCCGATCGTTTTAAGCTCTTCTGACACTTGGGTACCTTACAGGTTGTGAATAGAACAAATCAGTGAGCGTGTGTGTGGAATGTAGTTAACAGGTTCTTTACGTCTACGTCAACCTAAATCTAGGGATTTGCAAAGGCTAAACCAGCTACAAGTTGCCGCAGTTAAACGCACTCAATGGCCGGAAAAATGTCTCAAGTCGCGACCGGTAAGGAAAGCGTCCTAAAGGAAATCAGGCGCAAAGAAATAAAACCCATAGGCAACCACAATCGCGGGTACCGCACTATAGACTGTCGCAAGAATTGCCGCTTTTGGGTTCAAAGCGATTGCCGGGAACAACGCATCCCCATCGTTTGAAATCGCATTGCCAAGCAGAGCGGCAAAGGGGACCAAACCATTGATATAAAGGGTCGCCACCAGAACTTGCGGCCCACAGCCGGGAATAAACCCGATCAGAATAGCAATCATCGGCAGGGCAATACCTACGGCGCCAAAGGTCGCCTCTAAATCAAGTCCTGCAAAAGTGACGATATAGTCATAGGCCAAATAAGCCCCGATCACCCAGATCGAAATAAACGCGGTTTCCTCGGCCATGCGCGTCACAGGCGTATCTTTCACGTTGGTCATGGCTTGCAAGGGCGATGTTGTCCAAATCCACATCCCAATCGCCGTGCCAAGCAGCGCAATATAAAGCGGCCAATCGCCAAAGGTCGCATCCGTGTCGACCATCGCCAGTTGCGACGCACCGATTATCAGACCCGGAATGACCAACAGCAAATAGGCAATGTCTTTAAGCCGCGTGCTGCCAATCTCAGGCGCATAATCACAAGTCGCACGCGCCCCATCGCGATAGTCGTTTTTGTCAAACATATCGACGAGGTAACCTGTAATAATCCCGACCATCATCGACAGCGGCAACACCACAATCGCCACATCAGGGCGGGTCGCGATCAGCAAAAATGCGGCATCCCCCATGGTCGCAGTAAGTGTGGCCACCACCGCTCCAAAACCAACATTCCCCGATGAATAAGCCGCAACCACCACAACCGCGCCGCCACAACCGGGCGTCGCGCCCAGTAGGGCGGCAAGAGGGACTTGAAACCCCTTGGAATTGCGCAATGCGGTGCCAATATCAAAGCGAAACAGCTTTTCCGCCCCGTAAAACAACAACAAAGTCGCCGCCACAAAGACGGACACCTGCACATAAGCATCTGTCAGCAACTCGCGGGTCAGCGTGCCAAGCGTGCCCGGCGCAATCGCCAAGCCCAACAGTACAAGCGCCACCAATAATCGGCGAAAACGAAACGGCCCAAGCTGATCCGCCGCGATAAACGGGGATGTCTTGGTTTGGATATCGTCAATAGAGGTCATATTGGCCGGGTCTGTTTTTGCAATTGCGAACTATTCTCAATTGCAACTTAGACCGTTTAGCTCAATTAGCAAGGGGAAACAGGCGATTTGCGTTGCACCAAACAAGGGGACGGATACAACCGCTTTGTAATCACGCGATGATGGGCAGGATTGAACCGCTGACTTCTAACGATCCCAACCGCGCCGACCCTCCCGACAATCCGGTGACAAACGCTCAAGCCAGCGCGATCACCCATAAACGCGTGCTGAGCGTGGCTCTTCCCATCGTTTTGTCAAACGCCACCGTGCCGATCCTTGGGGCGGTCGACACAGGCGTGGTTGGTCAAATGGGCCTCGCCGCGCCCATTGGCGCAGTTGGCATCGGGGCGATCATCATCGCCGCACTTTATTGGTTCTTTGGGTTCCTGCGCATGGGAACCACCGGGCTTACGGCCCAAGCTTATGGCGCAGGCGATTTACCTGAAACCGGCGCAATCCTGACCCGCGGGTTGATCGCAGGCTTCGCAAGCGGCTTAATCCTTTTGGCCCTTCACTGGCCGCTCTTTGCCGCCGCATTCCTCGCCGCCCCCGCCTCGCCAGAGGTCGAAGGCTTAGCGCGCGACTACCTGTCCATCCGCATGTGGGGCGCGCCCGCGGCCATCGCGCTCTTTGCCATCAACGGCTGGCTCATCGCCATTGAACGCACCCGCGCGGTTCTGGTCCTGCAACTTTGGATGAACGGTCTAAATATCCTGCTCGACCTGTGGTTCGTCCTTGGGCTGAACTGGGGCGTTGAAGGCGTCGCCATCGCGACGATCATCGCTGAATGGAGCGGGCTTGTGCTTGGCCTTTGGCTCTGTCGTGAAGTGTTTCGCGGCGATCAGTGGCGCGATTGGGCGCGTGTATTCAATGCCGCGCGCCTGCGCCATATGGCTGTGACCAACGGCGACATTATGGTCCGGTCAATCGCACTCAACGCGATGTTCATTATGTTTCTTTTTCAGGGCGCCGCCTACGGCGATGTGACCCTTGCGGCCAATCAAATCCTGCTCCAATTCTTGGAAATCACCGCCTTCGCTCTGGACGGTTTTGCCTTTTCCGCCGAAGCTCTGATCGGTCAAGCCATGGGAGCCCGTCAAATCGCGGCCCTACGTCGCTCTGTTGTGCTGACCTGTTTTTGGGGCGGGATCGCTGTTGTTCTTATGGCCATCGCTTTCGCAATCATCGGCCCCTATCTCATCGACCTTATGTCAACCGCGTCCGAGGTCCGGGGCGAGGCGCGCACCTATCTTTGGTGGGCCGTGTTTTCCCCCATCGTCGGCGTTGCTGCATGGATGCTGGATGGCATCTTCATCGGCGCATTGCGCACCCGCGACATGCGCCGCGCCGCCCTTGAAAGCCTTGTTGTTTACATCATCGCCTGGTGGGTTCTGTCCGCCTGGCTTGGCAATCACGGGTTATGGCTGGCACTCTACGTGTCGTTCATCGCGCGCGCGATCACGCTTGCTTGGCGTTACCGCGCGCTCGAACAAGCCGCTCTTAACTAAGCGGTTTGGCAAATTCTGCTGTGCGCGTGCCACTGGCCGCCGAAATTGACTGATAACCTTTGGCGGCCATCAATCCATCCAAATCTTGCGCCAATCGCTGCCCCAAGGACAGCCCATGATACACAAGCGCCGAGTACAGCTGCACCGCACTGGCACCCGCTTCAATCTTGGCCAAAGCCTGCTCTGCGGTTTCGACGCCCCCAATGCCAATCAACGGCAAGCGACCCTCTAGGCGTTGGGCAAAATGCGCCAAAACTGCTGTAGATAGGTTGAACAGGGGCGCGCCGGACAAGCCGCCTTTTTCCTGCGCGTCATCGCTTTGCAAAATCGGGCGTGCCAGCGTGGTGTTCGTGGCGAAAATGCCCGAAATGCCAGAGCCAAGCGCCACCTCAACCACATCATCAATCTCGGTCTCGGATAGATCCGGCGCGACTTTCAAGAACACAGGAACCGGGCGGGCAAGGCGCGCATTTGCGTCAATCACCGCGCCCAATACAGCGGCTAGCGCGTCTTTACCTTGCAAGTCCCGCAGATTTTCCGTGTTGGGCGAGGAAACATTCACCGTCGCAAAATCCACGTAAGCGCCACACGTCGTCAGCACACTGGCAAAATCCTGCGCCTTATCCACACTTTCCTTATTAGCCCCAAGATTGATCCCCAAAATTCCGCTTTGGGGACGCTTTTCAAGCCGGGCAACAATCGCATCAGCCCCTTGGTTGTTAAAGCCAAAGCGGTTGATGACCGCGCGATCTTGCGTCAGGCGATAAAGCCGAGGTTTTGGATTGCCTTCTTGTGCACGCGGGGTCACCGCGCCGATTTCTACAAACCCAAAACCGCTATTTAACAGGGGCGCAACCGCCTCGGCGTTCTTGTCAAAGCCTGCCGCCAGCCCAATCGGGTTTGGCAATTTCAACCCGGCCAAATCTTGGGCCAGTCGATCAGATGTCGGGGCAGCCACTTTGGGCGCAAGCCCGGCTTTTAACGCCGTGATCGCCAAACCATGGGCGCGTTCGGGATCGAGCGTGCGCAGCGCCGTGAGCGCTATATCTTCGACAATGCTCATTTAACCCAAGCGGGCAGGGCATGCACGCCGTCCTTAATCTCTATCTCTGCTTCAATCGCGACATCGGCCAAGCTCATCTCGCGGTAAAGATGGGGAAACAATGCGCCCCCACGCGATGGCTCCCAGCGCAGATCATCGCCAATCGCCCCGTCTTCAACCCCGCATAACACCAAAGGCGACACGCCCGCAAAATGCTTGGCCAAGGTTTCGGCCAACTGCGTGGCGGTCGAAAAATGGATGTACCCATCGCTAAGATCAATCGGCGCACCTTTGGTCGCCCCGTCTTTGGTCAATACGGCCCATTCTTCGGGGCGGAAAACTTTGTAAATCATGTCTTATCCTTGTGTCGGCGTTACAGCGCGCGCTTTGCCCCGTTTCAACCCCAATGAGCGTTCGCGCAACACGATAAATATGCCTGATGCAATGACCAAGGCCGCCCCGCCCAGCATCAAGGGGGTTGGTATTTCGTCAAACAGGAAGTACCCCGCCAGCAACGCCGCGACCATCGCCGCATAATCAAACGGCGCGATCACGCCCGCAGGTGCGTAGCGGTAGGAACTGGTCAGCAACATCTGCCCCAGCCCGCCCAATAATCCGGATGCAATCAACAATGCTGATGCATTGAACGACGGCACAACCCACCCAAACGGCAAGGTCGCCAGTCCAAAGATCGACGCGATGGTTGAAAAGTAAAACACAATTGTTGCCGTATGTTCGGCCACCACCAATTTGCGTGTGAACACCAAAGCCAAGGCCCGTGCAAAGGCCGACCCAAGGGCCGCGATTGCCCCCAAAGTTGCGCCTGCGGCCAAAACTTCCCCAGTTCCAAGGCTTAGTCGCGGGGCCACGATGATTAAAACTCCGAGCAAGCCGACCATAACCGCCGCAACCCGGTAAAGGCGAATACGCTCGCCCAAAAACATTGCCGCCAGCACAACCGTAATGATGGGCGCGGCAAAGCCAATCGCGGTAACCTCGGGCAACGGCAGCAAGGCAAGCGCACTAAACCCAAGGATCATTGCGGTGCTGCCAATCACGCCGCGCCACAAATGCCCTTTCAGATTATTCGTGCGAAACCCGTCACGCAGATGGCCCGTGCTAGCGAGCCAAAAAATAATCACGGGAATGGCAAAGAAGGACCGGAAAAACACCGCCTCACCAGCGGGCACTTCGCTAGATGCGGCCTTGATACAAATCGCCATGGCCGAGAAAAAGCACACCGAAATCAGCTTCAGTGTGATCCCGCGCGTCGGGTTGTCGGAAAGTTCAGGTGCCGCCATAACCGCTGGCAATACGCCCCCGCTTGGTCAGGCGCAATGCCCCTCTGCTTTTGCCCAAAGGTAGGTGCTATCAAGCGCGTCAGACACGGGTGCGAACAAGGCATCTAGTTCCTCTGGCGTGATAATCATCGGCGGACAAAAGGCCAAACTATCGCCAATTGCCCGCGCAATCACGCCGCGATCCATCAATTCAGCCGCCATTTTCGCCCCAACTTTGCCCGGCGTGGCAAAGGCCTTGGGGCTTCCATCGGGGCTTAACTCTAGCGCGCCCATCAATCCTTTGTAGCGCGCTTCACCCACCAAAGGATGCGCGCTCAACCGATCAAGATGCGCTGCAAATACGGGCGCCAAGCCTTTGATATGGCCGCAGATATTCATACGCTCATAAATCTCCAACGCCTTGACCCCCACCGCGCAGCCCACCGGATGCCCGCCATAGGTAAAGCCGTGCCCCAGCACACCAATCTCTGATGAATGCGCTTCAATCGCCTCGGCCATATCGCGATTAATCAAGGTGGCGGACAAAGGCATAAAGCCCCCCGTCAACTGTTTGGCCACAGATACAGAGGTCGGCTCCATCCCCATCGTTTGCGCACCAAACCATTCGCCCGTGCGTCCAAAGCCGCAAATCACCTCGTCCGAAATGCACAAAATATCATGGCGCTGCAGCACTGGCATGATCGCCGGAAAATATTCATCCGGCGGCACAATAACACCGCCCGCCCCCATTACCGGCTCCGCTATAAAGGCCGCAATCGTATCTGGGCCTTCCTCGATTATCAGCGCTTCCAATTCCGCCGCGAGCCGCGCAGAAAACTCCGCTTCGCTTTCGCCATCACGCCCCTCGCGCCAATAATGTGGCGTGCCTGCATGACGCACCCGATCAATCGGCAAGTCCCAGCTTTTGTGATTATAAGGCAGGCCCGTCAGCGAGGCCGCGACAATCGTCACCCCGTGATACCCCTTAACGCGGCTAATTATCTTTTTCTTTTCAGGGCGTCCCAGCGCATTGTTATAGTACCACGCCAGCTTGACTTGGCTATCATTCGCCTCTGATCCGGAAGATTGATAAAACACCCGCGCCATGTTGCCCGGTGCCAAATCTTTCAGCTTTTCAGCCAGCTCAATCGCGGGCTCATGGGTCTTGTTGGTGAACAAATGATAATAGGGCAGCTTGTGAAACTGCTCAGTCGCCGCCGCGATCAATTCTTCATTGCCAAAGCCAAGCCCCGCGCACCACAGACCCGCCATCGCTTCTATGTATGGCTTGCCGTTTTCATCATGCACGTAAATCCCCGCACCCGACGAAATCATCTGCGCACCAGTTTGGCGCAACGCATTCGCATTCGCATAAGGGTGCAACAACGCCTCGACATCGCGCATTTGGGTGTTGGTCAGTTTGTTCATGGGCTTCTGGTCCGAATTGGAATCTCTGTGAAAATGACGCTACGCCGCGCCTTGGTATCGGTCAATCAAAGCTGTGCAAACGGCGTGGTTGCTGAAAATTTGGGCGGAGCGGACGAAAAATCACACCTTGGGGCCGTTGATTTAACCCGCGCAACACGAAAGGATTGGTCATCCAACTCTTTTTCGTGATTCTTCAGGGGGACCGATCAATGAAACGTTCAACACTTATGTCCAGCATTGCGGCACTCGCGCTTAGCGCAGGTGCGGCCAACGCTGATTTTACGCTCAATATCCTGCACATCAACGATTTGCATAGCCGGATTGAGCCGATCAACCGCTTCGACAGTACCTGTTCGGCAGAAGACGATGCCGAAGGCAAATGTTTTGGCGGTGTTGCGCGGGTGGCCACCAAGATCAACGAGCTGCGCGGCGACCTAACCGCGTCCGGCGCCAATGTGATTACCCTTGATGCGGGCGATCAGTTCCAAGGCTCGCTGATGTATTCAACCTACAAAGGCGACGTCGAAGCCGAAATGATGGAGCGGATCGGCTTTGATGCCATGGCCGTTGGCAACCACGAGTTTGACGACGGCCCCGATGGGCTGGCCGATTTCTTGGACAAAGTCAGCTTTCCGGTTATCTCTGGCAATATCGATGTCAGCGCCAACAACCGCCTTGCGGGTCGTATCCAAAGCCATGTGGTGCTCGAAGTCGGCGGTGAAAAAGTTGCTCTGGTGTCAGTACTTGCGTCTGATACCGCTGAAACTTCCTCCCCTGGTGATACGGTCGTGTTTTCCGACGAAATCGAGCATTTGACGGCCAAGGTCGCAGCGCTCGAAGCCGCAGGTATCAACAAAATCATCGCGCTAAACCACGTCGGTCTTGCTGGCGACATGAGCATTGCTGAAGCAGTGCCGGGCATTGATGTCGTGGTGGGCGGGCACAGTCACACTTATCTTTCCGCCTCTAACCCCAAACGCTCTGGCGCCTATCCAACTTGGGTCAATGGACCTGACGGCACGCTGGTTCCGGTGGTTCAGGCCTATGCCTATTCCAAATACGTAGGCCACCTTGAAGTTGAGTTTGACGATGACGGCAAGGTGGTATTTGCCGCAGGCGACACCATCGTGCTGGATGCAAGCGTTGAACCGGACCCAGAAATTGTTGCTCGCGTCAAAGAACTCGCAGGCCCGATTGAAGAGTTGAAAACCAAAGTGGTTGCAACCTCCAATGCTGGCATCGACGGAGCCCGCGAAAACTGCCGCGCGCGCGAGTGCGAAATGGGCAACCTGGTGGCCGACGCCATGCTTGACCGCGTCAAAAACCAAGGCGTGACAATCGCCATTCAAAACGGCGGCGGTCTACGCGCATCCATTGATGCGGGCGAAGTGACCATGGGCGAAGTGCTAACGGTTCTGCCGTTCCAAAACACCTTGGCCACCTTCCAGCTTGACGGCAAAGGCATCGTTGCGGCCCTTGAAAATGGCGTGGGCCAAGTCGAAGACGGCGCGGGACGTTTCCCCCAAGTTGCTGGCATGAAATTCAAATGGGACCCAACGGCCGCACCCGGCGCTCGCGTCACCGAAGTGTTGGTTGCTCAAGGGGACAGCTTCGTGCCGATTGAAGGCGACAAAGTCTATAGCGTGGTTACAAACAACTACATGCGCTCGGGCGGTGACGGCTACAAAATCTTCAAAGAAGGGGTCAACGCATATGACTACGGCCCGGGTTTGGAAGTTGTGGTCGCAGAATTCCTAGCGGCAATGGGACCATACCAACCCTATTTGGACGGTCGTATCGCGTCTGAATAATCGAATTTTCACCGATTGAATTGGCCGGCCCTGTTATCGCAGTGTCGGCCTTTTTTCTAGCTCAAAACCCAGATCTAGCCCGCAATTGCCTTACGGATTGCGGCCATGTTGTCCCCATAAACGCTTGGATTGGCGACACTTCCACCGCGAAAAACCGCGCTGCCGGCAACCAATACATCCGCCCCCGCAGCGGCCAAACTAGGGGCGGTTTCGCGATCAACACCCCCATCAATTTCAATCAAGATATCCCGCTCGCCGATCATCTCGCGCAGCCTTGCGATTTTGTCGACGGTTTCTGGAATAAGCTTTTGACCGCCAAAACCGGGGTTCACGCTCATCAAGCACACCAGATCTACCATCCCCAAAATTTCGGAAATTGCTGAAAGCGGCGTGCCGGGATTAACGGCAATCCCCGCCTTCACGCCATGAGCACGGATCGCTTGCAAAGTGCGGTGAATATGCGGCCCTGATTCCACATGGGCGGTGATTACATCCGCACCCGCTTTCGCAAAATCCTCGATAAAACCGTCCACCGGCGCGATCATCAAATGCACGTCCATCACCGTCTTAATATGGGGGCGGATCGCCGCACAGGTCGCCGCGCCGAAAGTGATGTTAGGTACAAAATGCCCGTCCATCACATCCACATGCACCCAATCGGCACCTTGGGCCTCAATCGCTTCGCATTCCGCCCCAAAATTCGCAAAATCCGCACTCAGGATCGACGGGGCAATTTTAATTGGGCGCTTTGACATCTTACACTCATCCGTTTTGACGTTTTCAAGATCATCTAATTCACGCTCGCGCTGGTGAACAGGGGCATCCGTAAACGCGTTCACTTTTCAATACGGTCACTGCATGTTACCTTGGGCGCCTTCACGCGGACAGGCCGTCAGCACATTGGGCAGGTAAAGACATGAGCAAGGATTTCGCGGGCAAAACCGTGCTGATCACAGGGGGCGGTAGCGGTATCGGCGCAGATATGGCGCTTGGTTTTGCGCGCTCTGGTGCAAAAGTTTGGATATCTGGGCGGCGTGAAGAGGCCTTGCAAACCGTTGCAGCCAAGTCGAGCAACATTTTTGCGCAAACCGCAGACGTGACTTCCGAGCAAGATGTCGCCGCTCTTTTTGATGCCGTTCAATCCCCCGACATTGTGGTGGCGAACGCGGGCCAAGCCAATTCGGATCCTTTGGTCCGCTTGTCAAAAGCTCAGTGGGATCAGATGCTCGACGTTAATCTCACCGGTGTGTTCCTAACAATTCGTGAAGCCGCGCGACGCATGGACGCGGGCTTCGGGCGCATCATCGCGATTTCTTCGATTGCCGGATTCCGCGGACTTCCTTATGCGGCGCATTATACCGCGGCCAAACACGGGGTGATCGGCTTGGTGCGGGCCGCGTCCTTGGAACTTGCCGGAAAAGGGATCACCGTCAACGCGGTTTGTCCGGGTTATATCGATACAGAAATGACTGATCGCACGGCTGAAAACATCATCGAAAAAACGGGCAAGTCTATGGACGACGCCCGCGCGGTAATCGCCTGCCAAAACCGCCACAACCGATTGGTAACCCCTTCCGAAGTGACCGACGCGGCCATGTGGCTCGCCGGTGATTTGGCGGGGTCGGTTAATGGTCAAATCATTGGTTTGACCGGCGGGGACATGTAACGCAGCGTTAGGTTTCCGGCGCTTTTTGTTCAAACAAAAGCTTTTGCTCATCTTTGCT
>CAZBBZ010000028.1:0-13640 GCA_964489925.1 uncultured Rhodobacterales bacterium | reverse complement strand
GCAGAATTCCACCCCTAACATGGCCGCCACACGACGCCCCACAGAGGTTTTTCCCGAGCCCATCAGCCCCACCAAAATGACAGATTTATCCAAAGGCAGTGCCACAGCGTGTTCTTTCTTAGTCAATGTGGCTTGTCTATGCGGCTTTGGGGCGGGGGGCAACTTTTGGTTTTGGGCAAATTCGCTGCGTGATGCCGCCATTGTGTTCGCACCGTGTAAGGTTTGCTTGAAAAATTGCCGCAGTCACCATAGGATTATAGGACCGCTGAAATTGGGCAATAGACCCGATGCGGAGCAGAGCAGGAGCGTGTCATGGGGCGCCTTTTTAAGTATTTATTGTATCTTGTCGTGATGGGCGTGATTTGCCTTGCGGCTTATGCTTTGGTGTTTGAGTTGCCCGCACCTCAGTCTGAGGTGGTTAAACAAATCGAAACCAAATTTAACTGATGGCCCGCGGTCGGGTTTTGTCCTTTGCACTGGCAGGGGTATTGGCGGGTGTTCTGAGCGCGGCAACGGGGTCTGCGGTGCAAGCCCAATCAAACGCGCCATCAAGCGCGATCCCTTGGCTGTCGGATGTCTTGGCGGCGCCACAAGCCCTAGATCAAGACCTAGAGAAACCAACCAAGGTTGAACCTGTCAGTGTCACAGCGCTTGAAACCCAAGCCCCGCTTGCCACGGGTGTTTTGACGGCTGACCAGCTTGGGCTGCCGTACGCGATTTGGAGTGATAGCACGGCAGAGGACGCGCTTGATTTCGTGAACACCACCCCATACGGCGGGCCACCTTCTGCGCGGGCCTTGTTTCGCGGTATTTTGATTGCGCGCCTCAAAGAAGGTGCGGATTTTGGGTCGCGCTATCATTTGGCGCGGGTGGATCGCTTGCTTGGCATTGGCGCGCTGGATGAAGCGGACGCGCTGCTGGATGCGACGGATACCAATACTGCTGCGCTGTTGGGTCGGTTTTTTGATGTATCGCTTTTGACCCATCGCCCGCAACGGGCCTGCGCGCGGCTCGCTGAAATGCCCGCCGTGTCGCCAAGTCGCGCAACGCAAGTGTTTTGCTTTGCGATCCAAGAGGACTGGGAAGCGGCGGATGTGTCCCTGGGCTTGGGCGTGACCTTGGGGGAAATAGATGCGGATATGGGCAGCTTGTTGGCGTTCTTTTTGGATGCGGGGCTGATAGAAGAACTGGACGCGCCTGTGCCATCGGCCCAACCCACGGCGTTTGAGGTTTATTTGCGCGATAGCGTCGGGTTGCCACGCGGCGAGGCGAACATGCCGGCGGCTTTTGCCCATGCGGATTTGGCGAATTTCATGCCAATACGATTTCGGATGGAAGCGGCAGAAAAGCTGGTCACCAGCGGGGCGCTGTCCCACAGCACATTGTTTGCCAGTTACCGCGAAGAAGAACCTGCGGCTTCGGGTGGGATATGGGAACGCGCGGATGCAGTTCAGGAATTTGATGCGGCCAGCTTGTCGGTGGATGTGGCCGCTGCGCTGGAACGGATGGACGGGGAATTTGACGCGATTGGTCTGCGCACGGCCTTGGCACGGGAATATGCCGCCCAGTTAGAGCGCAAGTTGCAGCCCGGTGATTTGCCGCATCAGGTCTGGCCGATTGTTGCGCGTTTATTGCTGCTTGGGGATCGCCCGGCCAAGGCGCATGAGTGGTTAAACGAATATGGATCCGAAAACTTGGCCATCGCGGTTGAGATTGTGCAAAGCAATAGCCTCGCGCCTCTGACCAATGGCCTTGAGGTGGATATCAGTTCTATGACCCAGCCCGGTGCGTTGAAACATGCGCTGAGTTTGCTCGCCAAGGACCGCGCTAAGGGCGAGTTTCTTGAGGCGATCACGATTTTGGATGCTTTGGGTCTGAAACGGGCGGCCAAAGCGATTGCCATTGAAAAATTGCTCGACCCCAAGGGCAGCTATGGCTGACCATCTGATTGAGCGCTTTTTGGAGGCGAAATCGGCGGAACGGGCAGCGGCACGCAACACGTTGTTGGCCTATGGGCGGGATTTGATCGACTACACCGGCGTTCTGCGGGCGGAAAAGCACGATGAATTGTCTGCGACGCGGGCGCAGATTGAGGACTATCTGAGCGATCTGCAAGGGCAGGGCATGTCGCAATCCACCCGCGCGCGGCGCTTGTCGGCGATTAAGCAGTATCACTTGTTTCTGTTTGAAGAAGGTTTGCGCGAGGACAACCCGGCGGCGCGGATCACGGGGCCGAAAAAGCCTAAAAGCCTGCCTGCGACTTTGAGCGAGGGCGAGGTTACCGCATTGATCGAAACCATGCGTGCAACGGGACGCAGCCCGGGCGAGCGCGCGCGTAACCGGGTGATGATCGAGATGCTGTATGCAACGGGCTTGCGCATTAGCGAGCTGGTCAGCCTGCCTGTAGCGCTGTTTCGGGGGATGCCGGATACGATTTTGGTGCGGGGTAAGGGCGACAAGGAACGCTTGGTGCCTTTGTCCGAACCTGCGCAGGATGCTTTGCGCGATTGGTTGGCGCTGCGCGATCAGGACAAGGCGCAGGCGGGGTCGAAGTTTCTGTTCCCCTCACGCGGCAAGGCGGGGCATTTGTCGCGCCAGTCGGTGTTCATGACCCTAAAAGCCGTGGCCGCGCGCTGCAATATTGACCCAAGTTTGGTGTCCCCGCATGTGCTGCGCCATGCCTTTGCCACGCATTTGCTGGCCAATGGTGCGGATTTGCGGGTGATCCAGTTGTTGCTGGGGCATGCGGATATTGCGACGACGGAAATTTACACCCATGTGGTGGATGAGCGTTTGAAAGCGTTGGTTTTGGAACATCATCCGCTGGCGGATTGAGCGCAGCCACATGATGTTCGGAGGGCGCCCGATTTGTTTTCATTCATTTTTTTGCAAGACAGAGGCGCGTGATTGGCGCATGATGCCGAGATGCACTTAAGCTCCTTTTTTAGTCGTGTTTGAAATTATGATCTCTTTATTCGGTTTTTTCCTGTGTGTTGTTATGGCTTGGCTTTGGTTTTCGAACCGAAAAATCAAGCAGCGATTACACATCTTAGAGCGCAAGCTGGCGGAGCGTGACAACCCGCGTGAACAAACGGATACGGCGGGCGCGGAGCCGCCAGAGGTGTTGGATTCCACCCAGCCAGCTGATCCCGCGCTTTTGGCAACGCCAGTTGTGGCCAGATCAGAACCGCCAGTTCCGGCAAGCTCAGACCCGACGAGCCCAGAACCGCCAAACAAAAACGAGTTTTTCGTGTTTTCGCCAGACCGCGCGCAGGCGTTGTGGGGCTGGTTGCAAGCCAATTGGTTTTACGCGGTGTCGGCGATTTCGCTGGCCTTGGCGGGCGTTTTCTTTGTGCAATATGGCATCGAAAATGGGTTGTTACCGCCCGTTGCGCGGGTCGCGGCCTCGCTTGGGTTTGGGGCTGTGTTGATTGGCGCGGGCGAATGGGTTCGCCGTCGCTTTGGGGATGATGAAAGCGTGGATACGGCTTATTTGCCGTCGGTTTTTGCCGCTGCCGGGATCGTGACGCTGTTTGCGGCCATTGTGTTTGCGCGGCTGTTTTACGACCTGATCGGCGTTGAGGTCGCTTTTGCAGGTTTGATTTTGGTGGCCGCAATCGCGGTGCTGATCGGTTGGTTTTATGGGCCTTTGTTGGCGGCTGTGGGCATCGGGGGGGGAATTGCTGCGCCCTTTATGACCGGCGGGCAGAGCGAAGATCCGAGTTGGCTGTTTGGTTATTTCGCGCTGATAGTGATTGTTGGATTGGCGATTGATACCATGCGCCGCTGGGCTTGGGTGTCTGTATTGGCCCTTGTGCTGGGCGGTGCGGCTTGTTGGTTGATTTATCTTGGCGGCGGTGAGCCGGTTTATTTCGTGGCCACGGCAACTGTGATGGTGATCGCCACGGCGTTGATCCCGATGCTAAGCCTGCGCCCGGCCCATCAAGGGGCGATGGCGAGTGCGTTGGTACGTGCAAAAGACAGAGTGTGGCCGGAGTTTCCGACGCGGCTAGTGGCGAGCGTTGTGGTGTTTTGGGCCGCCTGTGCAATGGGCGTGATGGACACAAACGCCATGGCGTTTTGGGCGGTGATCGTGCTTGGCGTTTTGCTGTCGCTGTTTTTTGCCCTGTGGCTTGATCGCGGGCCTGCCTTAACGGATGTGGCTATGCTGGTGCCACTTGTGATGTTGGGCGCGGTGGTGGTTGAGGCGGTGATGCACGGTGCTGCGATCCGTGCCTATTTTGCATATTCAAAAGAGTTTCCGGAGGATTTTGCCCTACGCGCGGTTACGCTATTGCTGGTTTGCGGCGTGCTGGTGAGTTTGGCCTTTATCTGGCGCAGCCTGCGCGAGGGATCACATATGGTGGTTTGGTGCCTTGCGGGATGCTTGGTTGCGCCACTGATGGCGATAGCGTTGCATCTGTTTTGGGATGCGAGCTGGGTGATTGGCGATGGCAATTGGGCGCTGCACATCGGGCTTGTTGCCCTTGTGATGGGCGCCGCCGCACAGCGGTTTGCGGCCCTTGATGGGGACCATAAGTTGCGTGTGGCGATGGCGGCGATGGCGGCTTTGGCGATGATTTCGCTGGCGGCGTTTTCGCTGTTCGCTGAAACCGCGCTGACGATCGCGCTGGCCGCAACCATTGCCTTTGCCGCGTTTCTGGATCGCCGGTTCAACTTGGGGCAACTGGGTGTGTTCATCGCGGTAGGCGTTGGGGTGATATCCTATCGGCTATTGGTTGATCCGGGCTTTACTTGGGGGTTCCGCGCGCCAATTTTCGAGGTGCTGCTGACCTATTGTGGTGGGGCAGCCGGGCTTGGTGGCGCCTTATACCTATTGCGCGGGATCGAACGCCAACGCACAAAGCGCGCCTTGGAAAGCGGGCTTGTCATTGCGATTGCGCTTTTGGCGAGTGTGTTGGTAGAGCGCCTGCTTCCCACGCTTAGTAATTCGGATCATGCCATGGCGGGAATGATCGCGTCGATCTGGTTGATTGCAAGTTTTGCGCATTTCTATCGCCACGAGCCGAGGCAGAAACCGCGGCATTGGCTGGCGCTGGTATCTGGTGTGATCCTGCTGGTCTTTGCTGTTGGAGTGATTTTGTTGGGCCTGACGCTGGCGAACCCGTTGCATGCTTATGCTGATCCGGTTCTGGGCCTGCCGTTGATAAATTCTTTGCTGCTTGCTTATCTGCTGCCCGCAGTCATCTTCGAGGCCGGCCATCGCTATCTAGGCCAGCTTCCGGCGCTATTGCACAAAGCGTTTCGCCCCGCCGCAATCTTATTGGCGGTGATTTGGGCAGGTTTCACGATCCGGCATTTCTGGCGCGGGCCGGAATTGTCAGCGCCGGGCACGACGCAACCAGAGCTATACAGCTATACGATTGCGCTGTTGCTGGTGGGTGCGGTGCTGATTTATCGCAGCATTGCCAAACGGTCTGATATTCTGCGCAAAGCGGGTCTTGCGGTGATTGCCTTGGCGGTGGTCAAAGTGTTCTTGATTGATATTGCGGGCCTAAGCGGGCTGACGCGGGTGTTTTCCTTCCTTGCGCTGGGGCTTTGCCTTGCGGGGTTGGCTTGGCTGAACCGTTGGGCGTCTGCCCAGTCGCGAGAAGATGATTTGTTGCCCCCTGATCCAAAAGATCAAGCAGAGACATAAGCGGCGCGTCTTGAAAGGCGGGGGCGAAATGCCCATAAGTTGCCGAAAGACTATTTGCCGCTGAGAGGATCGCGCCTGTGCAACCCGGTTTTGCCGAAATTGTGATGACAACCCCGTGGGTCTGGTGGACCGCTGGGGCCATTTTGCTTTTGCTGCTTTTGTCGGCGTTTTTTTCCGGCTCTGAAACCGCTCTGACAGCGGCGAGCCGCTTTAAGCTGAAAACCATGGCTGACAATGGCAATGCGGGCGCAACCCGCGCGATGAATTTGACCGAGGACAATGAGCGGCTGATTGGTTCCGTCCTTTTGGGCAATAACGTGGTGAATATTCTGGCCACGTCATTGGCGACGAGCCTGTTTACGCTGCTGTTTGGCGATGGCGGTGTGGCTGTTGCGACCTTGGTGATGACGGCACTTGTGCTGATTTTTGCCGAAGTGATGCCAAAGACCTATGCGATTACAGCGCCAGAAACAGCCGCCTCGCGGGTGGCGCCGATCATTGCTTTGGTCGTGCGTGCGCTGGCGCCGATTGTGACGGCGGTGCGTTGGTTGGTGCGGGGTATTTTACGTCTGTTTGGCGTGGAAACCGATCCCAACAGCTCGATCATGGCGCATGAAGAAATTGCGGGCGCGATTGCGTTGCATCACTCTGAAGGGGGGATGCTGAAAGATGATCGGGATCGTCTGATGGGCGCGCTTGATCTGAAAAGCCGTGAGGTGGAAGAAATCATGCTGCATCGCTCGTCGATCGAAATGATTGATGCAAGTTCTGCGATTACGGATATTTTGGAACAGGCGTTGGCAAGCCAGCACACGCGGATTCCGGTTTATGAAGAAGACCCTGAAAACATTATCGGCGTGCTGCATGCCAAGGATTTGCTGCGGCATCTAAAGCCTGCGCTTCTGAGCACCAATGTGGCGGAGGAAACCTTTGATATTCGCTCGGTGATGATGGAGCCGTATTTTGTGCCGGAAACCACCACGCTGAACGATCAAATGCGGGAGTTTCTGCGCAGGCGCGCGCATTTCGCGCTGGTGGTGGATGAATATGGCGCGCTGCAAGGGCTGATTACGCTGGAAGATATCATTGAGGAAATCATCGGAGAAATTTCGGACGAGCATGACGAGGATGAAGAAGGGGTCGAACGGCTTGAGGGCGGGTCGGTTCTGCTGGATGGTGCGATGACGATCCGGGATATCAACCGTGGCTTTGATTGGAATTTGCCCGATGATGAGGCCAACACGATTGCGGGTCTGGTGATCCACGAGGCGCAGACAATCCCGACGGCGGGGCAGGTGTTCAACTATCACGGCTTTCGCTTTGAGGTGATGGAGCGCGAGCGCAATCGGCTGACAAAGCTGAAGGTGAAGAAGTTGTGACGATGGGGCGGCCTTATCGCTTGGCCGCCTTGCTGTTTGTGTTCGCACTTACTGGATTGCAAGGTCTAGCCTTGCAATTTGGGGCAGGGGCGCAGGCTTAGCGCCCCTTAAAGACCGATCCTAAAACGCCGCGCACAAGGGATCGCCCGGCCCGGCCACCCAACTGGCGGGCCATTGATTTGGCAAAGACTTGCGCGATGGAATCTGAACGGGATGAGCGCGATGAGGATTTCTTGGGCTTTGATTTGCCCTCGTTGGCGGAATAGCGGCGCCCGGCGTTGAATTGCTTTAGCTTCAGATCACCATCGGCTTCGCGCCGTTCTGCTTCGCGCTCGGCCGCTTCAGCTTCTTCGGCTGCTTTTTCGGCGCGCCCGCGCAGGATTTCATACGCACTTTCCCGGTCCACTTCGGTTTCATAGACACCTGCGATGTGAGATTTCGCGATGAGGTTGCGCCGGGTGTCCGCATCGATGGGGCCAAGTTGGGACGACGGCGGGCGGATCAGGGTGCGTTCCACGATAGAGGGCGCACCTTTGCCTTCAAGGACCGACACCAGCGCTTCGCCCACACCGCAATCGCGGATCGCATCCAAAGTCGAGAACCGTTCATTGGGGCGGAAGGTTTCTGCCGCTTGGCGCAAGGCTTTCTGGTCGCGCGGGGTGAAGGCGCGCAGGGCGTGTTGAACGCGGTTTCCAAGCTGGCCCAAGATATCTTCGGGCACATCATCTGGGTTTTGCGAGATGAAATAGACCCCGACGCCTTTGGAGCGGATCAGGCGGGCGACCTGTTCGACTTTTTGTACCAGCGACTTTGGCGCATCTTCAAACAGCAAATGCGCTTCGTCAAAGAAGAACACAAATTTGGGGCGATCCGGGTCACCAACCTCTGGCAGGTTTTCAAATAATTCGGACAAAAGCCACATCAGGAAAGTCGCATAAAGCCGGGGCGAGCCCATCAATTTATCCGCCGCCATTACATTGACGCGGCCCTGACCGCCGGGGGTTTTGGCGATCATGTCAGACAATTCCAGCGCGGGTTCGCCAAAGAATTGCGCGCCACCCTGATTTTCAAGCACCAGCAAGGAACGCAAAATGGTGCCGATAGAACGCGATGACACCGAGCCGTATTCAAGGGTCAAATCGGCGGCATTTTCGCCCATCCAGTTGAGCAATGCGCGCAGGTCTTTCAGATCAATCAGCAGCAGACCTTGTTCATCGGCAAGGCGGAACGCGATGTTGATTACGCCTTCTTGGGCGTCGGTCAATTCCAGCAGGCGCGATAGCAACAGCGGGCCCATTTCGGAAATGGTGGTGCGAATGGGATGACCTTTTTCGCCAAAAAGATCCCAAAACGTAACGGGAAAATCTTCGTAGTCGTAATCATCAAAGCCAATTTTTTGCGCACGAGAAATCAGTTTGTCGTGGAGCTTGTGCTCCGGGGTGCCTGACACGGCCAGACCGGAAAGGTCGCCCTTCACATCGGCTAAAAACACCGGCACACCGGCTTTGGAAAAGCTTTCGGCCAAGATTTGCAGGGTTACGGTTTTGCCCGTGCCGGTGGCGCCTGCGATCATGCCGTGGCGGTTGCCGAATTTGAGCAAAAGCTCTTGGGCTGTGGTGTAGCCTTCGCCGCCGCCACCGATAAAGATACTGTCTTGTTCGCTCATCAAAAGTCCTTTGTCCCGATGCGCCGGGATCATTGGCTGTGTTCACAATTGGTTGTTAACACTTTCATGTCAGATTGCACATGTCCTGAAGTGTGAAATTTTCGCGTGACGGGACGATTACTTCCTCCCTGTCGACTGGCCGTGCTCTTGTAGTACGGCCTTTTTTTTGGGGCGCATCCCATAAAATTATTCGATTTTTTGTCGCTTGTTCCTGTTTTGTTGAGTTGACGGCGCGCGAATTCTTTCCTAGCCTTTCCATATACAGATCGGCCAGTCCGACAGGGAAAATCGCAGTATAATGCGAAAAAAAGGGTGCACTTGTTGCGCCCTTTTTCTTTTGGGCGCTGCCTTTACAGCTTGTCGCTGATCGCTTGCTGGGCGCGCGCAGTTGGTTGACAGAACGCGCGCTTCCTGACACGGGGGAGCGCAAGAAATCAAAAGCAACATCGAGCAAAACGGCCACAGCAACATGTCAACATTTCGTGCAGTTTTTATATCAACACTGATCTTTGGATTGGGCGTGTTTTCCCCAATGGTCGCTCAAGACACCAGCGGTGAAACAACCCCAGAGCCGGAAGCTACGAGTGCGGCGTCGGGCGATGCACCTGCCGTGTCTACCAACCAAGACGCACCCTTGCCGCCGGGTGAAAAGATCGTGTCCGCCCACAAAGATTGGCAAATTCGGTGCCGCGACGTGCCGGATTGTTTCTTGTATCAGTTGATCAAAGACAGCCGCGATGTGCCGATTGCCGAGGTGAATGTGATTTCGCTTAATCGTGCGGATGGCGCGGTTGCAGGCGTGACGATTGTGACCCCTTTGCGCACGTTGCTGACGGGCGGGTTGACGTTGCAGATTGATAATGGGCGGTTGCAAAAATACCCATATTTGTTTTGCGCGCAGGCGGGATGTGCTTCCCGGTTTGGATATGACGCAGAGGGTTTGGCGCAGCTCAAACGCGGTAATTTGGGACGCATGACGATCATTAGCGTGGATCGCCCGGATACGCCGATTGTGCTGGATATCTCTTTGTCGGGCTTTACGGCCGCGATGGATGAGTTGGCTGGTATCACAGCGCAATAGGTTGATTTTGGGCGCTGTTATTGAATTGCAGCGCGTGACGACCTAGCTTTGTGTTATGAAACGACGCGAGTTCTTGCGGACAGCTTCGGCTGCCGCGGCATCACCGATGCTGCCCTTTTCGGGGGCAAGGTCAGCCAATGCAGCGCTCTATGGCAAGGCCGTGGCCGCAGCCAATTCTTGGGCCTATATGACGATTGGCAACCTCAAACTTGCTTTGGGGGTTGACGATGCGACGGGCAATGAGCTGATTGATCAGCTGCACGCGGATGGAATTTTGGGCGAAACTGGCGTGAATGGCGTAGCGGTTAGCCGCAAGTTTTTGGCCGAAAACACCAAGGTTGTTTCGGCTACGACCAAAACAGTGGCGCGTGTGGGCGGGCTGAAGACCGCACAAGTACCAAACGAGTCATACCTTAAGCCGCAATCCGGTCCTGCAAATGACAGCGCACCCATCAAGGACAATATGCCAAATGAGGCGCGCGGTTCAGATGAGGTCCAAGAGCCCGTGCATCTGGATGATGTTAGTGACGATGTTGCGCCAGAGAGCGAAGATGAGGCGCGGTTAAGCGAACCGCTTGAGGGCGAGGACCGCGTTGAGCCCGCCAAACGCGAAGGCGTTTGAAAGGACTGCGTCAACTTTGGCGTCGCGTGCTTCGTTCGGAACGATATCGAGATCGCAATCCGGGTCTGGTTCTTGGTAATTGATGGTGGGGGCAATGACCCCGTCGCGCAGCGCCATAATGCAGGCCAAAAGTTCCAGCGCGCCCGTGCCGCCCATCACATGGCCATGCATGGATTTGGTCGAGGACATCATCAGTTTATCCGCGTGATCGCCAAACACATTGCGCACAGCGGCGCATTCGGTGCGGTCGTTGGCCGCCGTTCCCGTGCCATGCGCGTTGATATAGCCGATCTGATCGCGGTTTAAGCCGCTATCTTTGAGCGCGCCTGCCATGGCGCGTTCCGCCCCGTCTTGATTGGGCATGACGATGTCAGAGGCATCAGATGTCATGGCAAAGCCCACGATTTCGGCCAAAATTTCGGCACCGCGCGCTTGGGCGCTTTCTAGGCTTTCAAGCACAAAGATCGCTGTGCCTTCGCCTTGCAACATGCCGGATCGGTTGGCCGAAAAGGGGCGGCATTTGTCACGGCTCATCACGCGCAGACCTTCCCAAGCCTTGATGCCCCCAAAGCACAACATGCTTTCAGAGCCGCCGGTGATCATCATGTCCATCATGCCCGAGCGGATCATGTGAAAAGCTTGGCCTATGGCGTGATTAGAGGACGCGCAAGCGGTGGCAACCGTATAGGACGGCCCCTGAAGGTCATATTTCATCGAGATATGGCCGACCGCCGAGTTGTTCATCAAGCGAGGGACCACAAAGGGGTGAACGCGGTTTTTGCCTTCTTCATAAACCTGGCGATAGCTTTCGTCTTGGGTTCGCAAACCGCCGCCTGCGGTGCCGATCACAACGCCTCTGCGCGTGGGGTCGAACGTACCTTCGTTAACGCCGGATTGCGCGGTTGCTTCTTCAGCGGCCAAAAGCGCAAATTGCGTAAATACATCGTAAAGGACGATTTGTTGGCGGGTGAAATGATCTTCGGGGGTGTAGCCGTGGATTTGCCCGCCCTGTTTGATCGACAAGCGATCGGCATTGGGAAAGTCGAAGTTCGAAATACCATCGCGCCCTTCGGCCATGCCAGCCATCGTCTGCGCAGCAGAACGGCCCAGTGCGCTGAGCGCCCCTTGTCCAGTGATTACAACGCGCGTCATGTTCAGACTTAAGCGCCTGTTCCGACGAGATCTTCGACAGCCTTAATGATGGCATCTACAGAGCTTACGTCAAAGGTGCTTTGACTTGGTTCGTTCGCGTTAAAGGGCACGGATACGTTGAAGGCTTCTTCAATTGCAAAAACGGATTCGACCAGACCCATACTATCAATCCCAAGATCGGTCGGAGTTGCGTCCGCCTTGATTTCTGCGGGCTCTAAAAAAGCCTGTTCAGCGATGATCCGTATAACCTTCTCACGGATAGTTTCAGTCATCACGTTTTCCCGGAGTTTCGGAGGTTGAGCGTCCATCTAGCGTTTTGCCGTTAAGTTGGAAACAAGTTTTTGCAGTTCGTCGATTTTTCCTGCCAAGCGTGGCAAACGGCGATAATGTTTATAACTTTCGATATTGGCGGCCATAGGGATCGCTGGATTGCCCATCATCACGCGATTGGGCGGCACGTTTGACGACACACCAGCGGCACCTGCTACAATCACATCGTTGCCGATGGTGATATGATCCGCCACACCCGCTTGTCCGCCCAAAACCACGCGATCACCGATTTTGGAAGACCCGGCAATGCCGACCTGACCGCATAGCAAGCAATGCTGGCCCACGGTGACATTGTGGCCGATATGGACCTGATTATCGATCTTGGTGCCTTGTCCAATGGTGGTATCGGCAACCGTGCCTCGATCAATGGTGGCCCCTGCGCCGATTTCTACGTTTTTGGCGATTTTGACGCTGCCAAGGGAAGCGATGCGCACATAGGTTTGTTCGCTTTGAGCGGTTGCATCGATCTGCCCGGCTTTGAAGGCGTCGATTGCGCCCGCTTCGGGGGTGACAAAGGAAAATCCGTCGATACCGATGACCGCGCGTTGGTGGATGATGGCGTTGTCGCCGATTTCCACCCCGGCGCCGATCACCGCGCCTTCGTAGATCGTAACGTTTGCACCGATGCGCGCGTTTTGGGCGATGGACACATGGGGGAAGATGCGTGCGCCTTTGCCGATTTGCACACCGCGCGCGATGGTGATGAAGGCGCCAAGTTCCGCATCGCTTGCAATCAGGGCGGTGGGGTCGATGACCATTTGGGCAAAGCTGCCCTTGAGCAACTGGCGGGGGGCGTCAAAGGCTGCAGTCACACCAGACATGGCATAGCGCGGGCGCTCGACGAATATCGCGGCTTTCAGGTTAAGGGCTTGCCAATCTGCGCCGCTCCATAAAACGGCGGCCTTAGCCGCGCTGGTACCCACCGCTTCGGCATAGGAGGGATCCATGGCTAAAGCCAAATCATCGGGTCCGGCTTTGCCGGGCTCACGCGGGGCATCGACCTCTAGGGTGGCGTCACCCGCCACGAGGGCGCCGATTTTTTCGGCGATTTCGCCCACTGTTTGCATCATGGTCTCTCTTTCACATGGGTGGCATGTGCAATTCAAGACGGATGCTGCGTAAGGCGCGTGACCGTCACTCGTTTGCCGATTGCTGATTTCCGCTCGTCCCTTAAGGGGCGCGTTTCAAAATTCCAGATGCCAGCACAATTCCAACCACCACGATGGCGATGCCGATCATTTTCGTGGTGCTAAGGGGTTCGTCCAAAAAGATTTGCCCGCCAATGGCAGCAAGGATTGGCACAAGCGCGGCAGAGGCCGCCGCAATTGCAGAGCCCAAACGTTTGACCGCAAACAGAAACGTGAAATTCGCGATGAGGCCCGAGGCGATGCCTTGGACGACTTGGATGGTCAACAAAAGGGGTGGGAGGTCGAACAGCTTTACCCCGGTGAAGGGGATCAAGGCCAAGAAACAGGCGCTGGACCATGCGGCCATGATTGCGGTGGCGGCAAGGGCGGATAGGGATGAAGCGCGGTAAATCAGCGTGTAAATTGCCCAAAGTGCCGAGCCACATAAGAACAAGATATGGCCGATCCATGCGTCGCTTGCGCCCGTGGTGATGCCTGTGGTGATGGCGGACCAGCCGCCAACGGCAAGCGCGCCTGTGATGATTAGGGCAAGGCCTGCTAATTGCGGGCGTGCGGGTCGGTCGCGGAAAAACAGGAACCCGAAAAGGGCGATAAACACTGGCA
>CAZBBZ010000027.1:0-13884 GCA_964489925.1 uncultured Rhodobacterales bacterium | reverse complement strand
CGTATGGCTCATATGCCGGGACATCTGCCCGTCCACTTTCTGGCGGGAATAATCAAAATCATGGCCCTTGGGCTTGCGGGCGATGGCGCGGTGGATGGCCTCTATCAGCGGGCCGTCGTCGTTCGGGTTCGCCCGCAGCGGCGCGCGCAGATCCGCATCGTCTTCTTGACCCAAACACATATAAAGCTGCCCCGTGCAGGTCAGGCGCACCCGGTTACAGCTTTCACAAAAGTTGTGCGACAGCGGCGTGATGAACCCGATCCGCTGGCCTGTATCTTCCAGCCGCACATAGCGCGCAGGCCCGCCCGTGCGATCGGGCAGGTCGATCAGCTTGTGCTCTTTTGCCAATTCCCCGCGCAAATCTTCCAGCGACCAATACTGATCCAAGCGATCCTCATCGCCCATCTCACCCATTGGCATCACTTCGATAAACGTCAGATCAAAGCCACGCTTGCCACACCACGCCACCACATCATGCAGCTCGTCATCATTTTCGCCCTTTAGCGCCACCATGTTGATCTTGATCGCCATGCCAGCCGCCTCTGCCGCATCGATCCCGTCCAACACCTGCGCCAAGCGCCCCCAGCGGGTCACCTTCGCGAATTTCGCTTCATCCAAAGTATCCAGCGACACATTGATCCGCTTCACGCCGCAATCGGCCAAGGTCTGCGCGTGTTTGCGCAGCTGGCTGCCGTTCGTCGTAACCGTCAGCTCTTTCAGCGCGCCGCTTTCCAAATGCCGCGACATGGCGCGAAAATAGGTCATAATATCCTTGCGCACCAAAGGCTCCCCGCCCGTGATCCGCAGCTTTTCCACGCCACTTGCAATAAAGGCCGAAGACAGCCGATCCAGTTCTTCCAAGCTCAACAGCTCTTTTTTCGGCAAAAACGTCATGTTTTCCGACATGCAATAAACGCAGCGAAAATCGCAGCGATCCGTCACCGAGACCCGCAAATAAGTGATTGCGCGGGCAAATGGGTCGATGAGTTTTGGAGCATCTGTCATGGCTTAAAATCCCGTACGATTGGACTTGCAGCTTAAAACGCGTTGTGGATATGTCGCAAGGTCGAAATCGGGCGATTGAACCCCAGTAAAATTTGGTTAATATAGCCGCAAAAATAGGGCAACAGGGGGCCTGGTTCGGCTATGAAGACTTTCCTATCAGCGTTTGCAAAGACGCGACGCTTGGCATTAGCACTTCCACTTCTGGCCATGTCTTGCACAGAAATCGGTATTCCTGATGTCGCGAGCAACCGCGGTGTCGTCGGCCCGGCTCTGTCAATGCTCGCTCTAGACTTTGAGCGCACGAACTTTTTGCCCGGCGCAACGGTGTCAGGTGCGGTGGCCAATGCACAAAAAGCCCGGCTGATCGCCACACCGACCCGCGGTGATTTGCGTCAAAAAGCCCTCGGCCCGATCCCGACGGAAGTGCGCTTGATTGTGCGTGAACTTACAACCCAAAATGGCCGCGTGAATGTGCGCGGTGATTTGGCTCTGCGCGATTTGGGCCTTGGGGTGATTTTGGCGGAAAAAACGGGTTTCACCGCCTCTGGTGCGTTGCCGTCAGACCCTGCGGGCGTTAATGCCAGCGGTCTGGTGTTTCGCGGCGTCGAAGAAGACATTCTAGCATGGATGCGCACGTTGGAATGTAACACCGCCACGCGCAAATGTGCCGTACCCCCGCCACCGGCTATGACCGTAGAACCCGAAGACGCTTTGACTGAGGGCGCTGATTTGAATTTGGCCAGCATGGTCGGGCGTCGCCCAAGTGGACTGCGCCGCATCAATTCTTCGGGCATTGATCCAGAACAAATCGTGGCAGCCGCCCCACAAGCCCAAGCGGTGTCTGCCGCGCCGCCTGCGAACATGACGCCGATTGGCGAAACCGTGGCGGCCCTCGGTCTGCTGGACCGTTCTGGTCTTTGGCTGCAAACCCCGCTGGTGACCACCGAAGGTCCGGGCGAAATCCAGATCAAAGGGTCCAATGCGCGCATCCCTGTGACGCTGGTTCCAAAAGACGGTCCACGCGGCGGCGGCTCGCAGCTCTCGCTCGCGGCTATGTCTGAACTGAATATCGACATGACCGATTTGGTCACCTTGGTCGTCTATCGATAGACCGGTCGCGCGCGGCAGGGCCGAGGTCTTATGGACAAGCGAACGATAAGTGCAGGCTGCGCAGACTGGGAAGCTTTGCGCGCCTCGTTTCGCTGGCCTCAGTTTGACAAATTCAACATGGCGCAAGCCATCATTGGCGACTGGGCCGCGCATGATCCCACCCGTGCCGCGATCATTCAACCCCGCGACACTGGCGCTGTGCGCACCTATTCATACGGTGATATCTGGCGTCATTCGGGCAAGCTGGCCAATATATTTGCCGAATGTGGGCTGGGCTTTGGGGATCGGGTCGCAATCCTTCTAGGCCAAGGGGCCGAGGCGCTGGTCACCCATATGGCGACTTACCGCACGGGCGGCATTGTGGTGCCGCTGTTCACCCTATTTGGCGAAGATGCTTTGTCTTATCGTCTGTCTCATTCAGGCGCGAAAGTCATTGTCACCGATCACGCGAACCTGCCAAAGATCCTCGCGATCCGCGATGAACTGCCGGATTTGCAGCACATCTTTTCGATTGATGGCGACAGTGACGGGGGCGTGCGCGATTTCTGGGCCGCCATGCTATCGGCGCGCGTCGGGTTTGAAACCGCCGACACCACGCCCGATACACCCGCGCTTTTGGTCTATACCTCTGGTACCACTGGTCCGCCCAAAGGCGCGCTGCATGGCCATAAGGTGGTGCTTGGCCATCTGCCCGGCGTTGAAACACACCATGACTTTTTCCCGCAGGATGGGGATTGCGCTTGGACGCCCGCAGATTGGGCATGGATGGGCGGCTTGGCCGACATCTTGCTGCCCTCGCTGTACTTGGCCGTGCCTGTTGTGGCGCATCGCGCGGCCAAATTTGACCCGGACCAATGCTTTGATCTGATCCGCGATCACAACATTCGCAATGTGTTCTTTCCGCCAACCGCCCTTAAGGTTCTGCGCGGATCAAATGTCCCAAATGATCTGAACCTGCGCTCGGTCGCATCGGGGGGCGAAGCTTTGGGGGCCGAATTGCTCGAATGGGGCAAATCCGCTTTCGGGCTGACCATCAACGAATTTTATGGCTCCACCGAATGTAACTTGGTGCTTGGCAACTGCGCGTCCACATTTGAGCCGCGCCCCGGCTCCACTGGAAAACCAACACCGGGCAAAGAGGTCGCGATTATTGACTCAGACGGCAACCCGTTGCCCCCGGGCGAAGTGGGTGACATCGCGGTCAAACGCGGCGATCCGGCCATGTTCCTTGAATATTGGAAAAACCCAGAACGCACAGCCGCCAAATTCACGGGCGACTGGTTGCGCTTGGGTGATGAAGGCATGGTCGATGACGACGGTTATTTTCACTTTTCCTCCCGCATCGACGACGTGATTACGTCGGCAGGCTATCGCATCGGCCCTTCAGAAATCGAAGACTGCCTGACCAGCCACGCGGACGTCACCATGGCCGCGGCCATCGGCATCCCCGACCCGGTCAAAGGCGAGGTCGTCAAAGCCTTCGTGGTTTTGCGCGACGGGGCCACCCTTGATGAAGCGGCTCTAAGCCAACAGGTCCGCGACCGGCTCAGCCCGCATGTCGCCCCCAAACATATCGAAGCAATCGCTGCACTTCCCATGACCGCCACAGGCAAGATCATGCGTCGTGAATTGAAGGACCAAAGCTAATGGACCCGGTACTTTTGTTCGCGCTGATCGGTGCTTTGGGCATTGGCGCTCAATGGCTCGCGTGGCGTCTACAACTGCCTGCCATCGTGCTGATGCTTGCGGCTGGCCTGCTGGCAGGCCCAGTTACGGGCGCGATCAATCCCGAAGCCGCCTTTGGCGACCTGTTCCGCCCGATGATCGCCATCGCAGTTGCGGTGATCCTGTTTGAAGGCGGGCTGACGCTTAATTTCAGCGACCTCAAAGAAACCGGAAAGCCCGTACGCCGCCTAATGTGGCTTGGCGCCCCTTTGGGCTGGCTGTTTTCCACGATCGCCATCCATTACGGCGCGGGTCTGTCGATTGAGGCCGCCGCCGTCTTTGGTGGCATCCTCATTGTCACCGGCCCCACCGTGATTATCCCGCTGCTACGCCAGTCACGCCTTGCCTCGCGCCCCGCATCCGTTTTGCGTTGGGAAGCTATCGTTAATGACCCCGTGGGCGCACTTGCCGCGGTGCTGGCTTTTGAAGTGGTCGCCGCCATTTATGGTGCAGGCACTTTGGCAGAAGCCGCATGGCACCTGATCCTTGGCATCACCGTCGCACTTATCGCAGGCTGGGCGGCTGGGCGCTTCGTGGTTTGGTCCTTCTTGCGCGGCCATGTGCCGGAATACATGAAAATTCCGGTCCTCTTTGGCCTCTTGCTAATCACCTACGCCCTGACCGATCTGGTCTTGCACGAAAGCGGGCTTCTGGCCGTCACCGTCATGGGCCTTGTGATCGCCAATTCTCCGCTCCCCAGCCTCAGCGAGCTGCGCCGCTTCAAAGAACATGTCACCGTCATTTTGGTATCAGGCGTGTTCGTCATGCTCGCCGCCTCCCTCGATAGCGCGACCTTGGGGATGTTGAACGCCCGTTCGCTCCTGTTCGTGGCCCTCGTGATCTTTCTCGCCCGCCCCCTTGCGGTTTTGCTCGCGTTGATTGGCACCGAGCTTCCCATGAAAGAACGCTTACTTGTGGGCTGGATCGGCCCGCGCGGTGTGGTTGCCGTTGCGGTGTCGGGCCTGTTTGGGGCACGTCTCGTTGAGCTTGGCGTTGAAGACGGCGCCGCCCTTGCGCCGCTGGCCTTTGTCCTGGTGGCGGCCACTGTTGTGGCGCATGGCTTTTCGATGGTGCCACTGGCCCGGTTTTTTGATCTGACCTCGACCCGTCCGATGGGCGTGATCATCGTAGGCTCGTCCAAATGGGCAACCGCTTTGGCAGCCACCTTGCACAAAGCCGATCTGCCCGTGCTGGTTGCTGATACCAACTACTGGCGCTTGCGCCGCCCGCGCGTTGAAGGCTTGGAAACCTATCACGGCGAAATCCTGTCCGAAGCTGCTGAACACCGCATTCCAATGAACCATTATGGCTCCCTAATCGCAGCTACGGAAAACGATGGCTACAATGCGCTGATTTGCACCGACTTCGGCCCAGAGTTCGGGCGCGGCAATGTCTATCAAATCGGCCGCCACATAAGCGAAGATGACCGCGCCATGCCGGTCACCATCGGCGGGCGCTCCCTTGGATCGGGCCTAAGCTACGAAGAGATGTCCCAACGGTTGGGCGAGGGTTATGAGTTTGTCCTCACCGGGCTAAGCGAAGATTACGACTTCGCGCAATACCAATCCGAGCGGACCGAAGCCGAACTCATCGGCGTCATCGCCCCCAACGGCAGCCTCAACCTGTTTGCAGATGGCCAAGAGCCAAGTGCCGGGGCAGGGGATCAGGTCTTGGCTTTGGCCAAGCGGGACGCGGCGGGTACCTTAGACTAGGCGCTTAGCCAGACCGTGGGATGGCGACCATCCCCATGTGGCACTTACTTTATGTCTGGCGATCGTTAGAACGGCCACGCCAGTGGGCGTGGGAAGGGCGGGCTAAAGCCCTTGTTCCCGCGCTTGTGCGAATATCGCTTAAGGCAAATCCTCCCCCCAAAAAAACCGTGACTCAAAAGACTCTATCCAGAATCGCGCATCTTTAGCGGATTGCGCGCCGAGTCCGCTCGTGATTCTATGACCACGTACCACCCCAAAAATATTTAACACAAAAACACCGTAACATCCCCGCCACAGGGCCAATCCACATTTAGTGGGTCATATTGTCCCAGCACCTACATCGGCGATTTCTAATTTCATTTTCCAATTTTTCCAAAAAAAATCCATAAATGTTAGTCTAGTTCAGTGAAAATCACTTGATTGGAATGAAATGCCAGTCTAACGTCTCCCTACAACGAGCAGAGAACTTGATAACGAGACGGGAAAATCCCGCGAAGATCTGGCAGGATCATACAGGCAAATCGCTTTCTCTGAAAAATACCGGCGCAAAGTCGGACGAGGCCCGAACGGACCAATCGCGGCGGAGAGTGTAGGCAGTAACACCTCCGCCGTACTTCGTTCTCAAACCTGAAAAGGGCCTTGGTAACTTGAGGAGTTAAGGGCGCGGTGGTTAATCCATTCGTCGGCGAAGTAACCCACAAAGTGGACGCGAAAGGTCGCGTTTCGCTGCCGTCGGATATTCGCCGTATCGCCCAAGCTGGTGACCCTGATTGTGAAGATAAGCGCAACGGCAAATGTCACATCATGCTGATCAAGGACCGCTTTGATAACTGTCTGATGGGCTACGATCTTGCGCGGTATGACAAGCTCTGTTCTAGAATTTTCCAACTGGACGAATTTGATCCAGAAGTTTCCAGTCTTCACACTTTGGCGTTTCAAAAAGCACGCAAGATTGAAGTGGACGAGTCTGGTCGCATGGGCCTCAAAGACATGCGCGAAGCATTGGGTGACTGCGACCATGTCATCTTTGCTGGACGCGGTACGTTTTTCGAAATTTGGCAGCCCGCAGCTCATGAAAACTGCGAAGCCATTAGAGCGTCGGCGGCAGGGACGGATCCATTCCGTATCTTGGGCCGCATGACAAAAAATGAGAAGCCGGAATGAACCCGGCCGAGCCACATATCCCCGTTCTCATCGAGCCACTGATCGCACAGATTTCTCCCGTCTGTGGTGTCTGGCTGGATGGGACATTTGGGGCAGGTGGCTACTCACAGGCGTTGCTTTCTCAAGGTGCAACACGCGTAATTGGTGTAGATCGCGACCCCGAAGCATTGGACCGAGCCTCGGCTTGGGCTGATCGCTTCGGGGAAGCTCTTTCACTGGTGAAGGGGCGCTTTGGCGACCTGGATCAAATTGCGCGCGATGCGGATGCACCAGAGTTAGACGGCGTCGTGTTGGATATTGGCGTATCCTCCATGCAAATCGACCAAGCAGAGCGCGGTTTTTCCTTCATGCAAGACGGTCCTTTGGACATGCGCATGGAACAAAGCGGGCCTTCGGCAGCAGACATCGTGAATGAAGCCGATGAAGTCGATATCGCAGACATTCTGTATCAGTATGGCGAAGAGCGCGCCTCGCGTCGCATCGCCAAAGCCATTGTCAAGGCGCGTACTAGGGGTGCAATCATTCGCACATCTCAACTTGTTGAAATTGTTGAGAATACTTTGCCAAGACCCAAGCCCGGCGCGGCTCATGTCGCCACCCGCAGCTTTCAGGCCTTGCGCATCGCAGTGAACGACGAGTTGGGCGAATTGGCCCGCGGTCTGATCGCTGCGGAAGCGGTTCTAAAGCCGGGCGGTTTTCTGGCGGTGGTTACCTTTCACAGCCTAGAAGATCGCATCGTGAAACGGTTCATCCAAACCCGTTCGGGTGCCGGGCCACGTCCCAACCGCTTTCAACCCGAAGAACAGGCCGAAGCCCCCCGCTTCGCCCAAGTGTCGCGCCGCGCTATCACGGCCGATGACGAAGAACTCTCCCGAAATCCTCGCGCGCGGTCTGCAAAACTGCGCGTTGCCCGTCGGCTGGATGCCCCCGCTGGCGATGTGGATCAATTCGCGCTCGGTCTCCCCCGCATCGGCGCGCATAAGAAAGGTCGCAAATAAAATGCGCACAGTTTTCTATCTCTTTTCTATCGGCATTTTGGTCAGCTTCGCGACTTGGGCCTATAAAGTGAACTATGACACCCGCCTCGCGGAACGTCGCGTTGCGCTGCTTGAAAGCGAAATCGCCGATGAAGCTGAAAAAATTGAAGTGCTGCGTGCGGAATGGGCCTATCTCAATCGTCCAGAGCGTTTGTTGCGCTTGGCTGATGCCAATTTCGATGTGCTTGGCCTTGGCCCGGTGGCCGCCGAACAGGGCGATGCCGTCACCCAAGTTAGCTTTCCTGACCAAGACCTCGAAGGCAATGTTCTAAACGCGATCATGGCCATCGCCACTGAACAGGATGCGCAATAGCGCCATGCAAGCCCGATGATCCGCCGCCCCTTACGACCTCTCGCTCGTATCATTGCCGCCCGCGACAAGGGCGAAGACCCGGATTTGCAGGCGGCACAAGCGCGCCTAGCAGCGGCACGCAAAAAACGCAGCAAAGAATTTTGGCGCGCGCGGCTTCGCATCGTTTTGGTCGGCGTTCTGTTCATGGGCGCCTTCACGACCATCGGTGCACGTATGGCATTGATGGCCACCGGCAATGATGATGCGCAAAACGTGCGCGTGGCATCCTCCAAAGTCTCCTCTGCGCGCGCTGACATCTTTGATCGGCACGGACGGCTCTTGGCCACCAATGTCTCGACCCCCTCGCTTTATGCACAAACCAATGAAATCCTTGACCCCGTGGGCACCGCAACAGCGCTTGCCCAAATTTTCCCCGATCTTGATGCGGTAAAATGGGCCCGCAAACTTGGTCAAAAGGGCAAGTTTATGTGGATCAAGCGCCGGGTGTCCCCCGAACAGGCGCAAGCGGTTTTTGATATCGGCGATCCGGGCGTCAAACTGGGCAAACGCGAAGTGCGGGTTTACCCCAACGGCAATCTTGGGGCTCACGTTCTAGGTGGTGCCGGTTTTGGCACCGAGGAAGTCAACGCCGCCCAAGTGGTGGGCCGCGCAGGAGTTGAACGCTGGTTTGATCGTCACTTGCGCGGGTCCGACACGACACCGCCTCAGTCCTTGGTGCTTAGTTTGGATGCCACCATCCAATACGGCGTGCGCAAAGTGCTTGAAAGCGGCATGAAGCTGATGAACGCCAAGGGCGGCTCTGCGATTTTGATGCACGCAAAAACTGGCGAAATCATCTCGCTTGTGTCCTTGCCTGATTACGATCCAAACTACTTGCCCCACGCGCCAAAGTCCGGCGATCCGGGCGAAAGCCCGCTGTTTAACCGGGCCTCCCAAGGTGTCTATGAGCTTGGCTCGACCTATAAGCTGTTCACAGCGGCCTCCGCGATTGAAGCGGGCATCGCCACGCCCGACACGCTGGTGGACACAAAACCCATGAAATGGGGCCGCTTTAACATCCATGAATACGGCGGCAGTTCACTGGCCCCTTACCAATCGCTTACCAACGTGCTGGTGCGCTCCTCCAACATCGGCTCGGCGCGCTTGGCGATGCAATTTGGCACGGATGCGCAAAAGACGCTTTTATCCGAACTTGGCCTGCTAGAACCCACACCGCTGGAACTTCCCAGCGCCAAGGTGACAAAACCGCTGTTCCCGCGCCGCTGGTCGGAAATTTCCACCATCACCATTTCATATGGTCACGGGCTGTCCGCCTCGCCGCTGCATTTGGCGGCAGCCTATGCGTCCCTGACCAACGGCGGCATCCGCGTGAAACCCTCGCTGGTCAAAGACGGCTTCAAACAACAAACCAGCTTTCGCGTCATCAGCCCCACGACCTCGGCGTCCTTGCGTTATATCCTGCGCAAAGTTGTAACCGACGGCACCGCTGGCATGGTAGATGTGCCGGGCTACGATGTGGGCGCAAAAACAGGCACCGCCGAGAAGCCGAACCCGCAGGGCGGTTATTACGACGACAAAGTGATCGCCAATATCGCCACGGTGTTCCCAATTTCTGACCCTGAATATGTGCTTGTGGTCACGTTGGACGAACCCGAAGTTACGGTTAACGGTAAATCAAAGCGCTCCGCTAGTTGGACCGTTGCCCCGATTGCGGGCGAAATTATCCGCCGTGTTGGTCCCCTTTTGGGCGCTCAAGTCGCATCTCCGGGCCTAAATCCGAGTGAATCGCCTTTGCATTTGGCGCTTCAATGAGTACGTGACACGTGTCGGGGGGTGAGCGCATGTCGGGTACAAGTTCAAAAACATTAAAAGCATTGGGCCTTGATCAATTGGCCCTTGGCAATCCGGTTCGCGATATGCCGATCAAGGGCCTTGCGGTGGATAGCCGCGAAATCAAGCCCGGCTATCTCTTTGCAGCCATGCCCGGTGAAAATGTACACGGCGCCGAATTTTGCGGCTATGCCCAACGTATGGGTGCTGCCGCCGTGCTAACGGATCAAGCTGGGGCGGATTGGATCGCGGCCAATTTGGAC
Organism: uncultured Rhodobacterales bacterium; assembly: GCA_964489925.1. GTDB lineage: Bacteria > Pseudomonadota > Alphaproteobacteria > Rhodobacterales > Rhodobacteraceae > CAYLLD01. The sequence continues at coordinate 3,725 of CAZBBZ010000027.1, read as the reverse complement.
GACTTCGATCTACCTGTTCTTGTGCATGCAACCCCGCGCCTCGCTCTGTCACGCACCGCCGCGCGGTATTACGATGGCCAACCCGAAGTTATTGCCGCCGTTACAGGCACCAATGGAAAAACCTCTGTCGCTAGTTTCTTGCGCCAAATCTGGGAAACCTCTGGCGTGGCAGCGGTGAATTTCGGCACTGTTGGGGTCGAGGGCGCCATGGCCGCCCCCTTGTCCCACACCACGCCCGAACCCATCACGTTGCACCGCCTTTTGTCGGAACTTGCCCTTGAGGGCATCAGCCACGCGGCTATGGAGGCCTCAAGCCACGGTCTGTCCCAATATCGTCTCGATAGTGTCGATCTGAATGCGGCGGCGTTCACAAATCTCACCCGCGATCACTTGGATTATCACCCAGATTTCGAAGACTATCTGCAAGCCAAGGCGCGTCTGTTCAGCACCGTCCTAAAACCCGGTGGTGCGGCCGTCATAAACATCGACGACCCGGCTGCAGATCGGTTTATTGACGCTGCCCAAAAGCGCGATGCACGCATCATCCGTGTGGGCGAGGGCGCAAGCGCGGAATTGCGCATGACCGCGCAGCGTTGCGATGAAATCGGTCAAGACATCCGCTTTGAATGGAACGGCGTCGGCCATATGGCCCGCCTCGATTTGATCGGCACGTTTCAAGGCTCCAACGCTTTGACCGCCGCCGCACTTGCCATTGGCTGTGGCATGGCGCCCGACGAAGCCTTTGACGCCATTACGTCCCTAAAAACCGTGCGCGGCCGCATGGAACTTGCGGCGCGGCGCGAAAACGGTGCGGCTGTGTTTGTGGATTACGCCCATACGCCGGACGCGCTGCGCTCGGCTCTGTCCTCGTTGCGCCCTCATGTGATGGGCCGTTTGATCGTCGTCTTTGGCGCAGGTGGGGACCGTGATCCGGGCAAACGGGTGATGATGGGCCAAGCGGCAGCGCAAGAAGCGGACGTGGTCTTTGTTACCGACGACAACCCGCGCACCGAAGATGCCGCACAAATTCGCGCCGCCGTGATGGAAGGCTGCCCCAAAGCCAATGAAATCCCCGACCGCGCCCGCGCGATTTTAGCCGCTGTGGACGCGCTTCAACCCGGTGATGCGCTGTTGATCGCTGGCAAGGGTCACGAAAGCGGGCAAATCGTCGGCCAAGACGTGTTCCCCTTTGATGATGCGGAACAGGCCAGCATTTCGGTGGCAGCCCTTGATGGGTTCGGCGCATGAACACGCTCTGGACCTCACAAGCGGCGGTAAAAGCCACAGGTGGCACCTCGACCACAGAATGGAGCGCAAGCGGCGTGTCCATCGACAGCCGCACGGTTGATGCGGGCGATCTGTTCATCGCCCTTACCGACGCGCGCGACGGGCATGATTTTGTCGCAAGCGCCTTGAACGCCGGGGCCGCTGCCGCAGTCGTGTCGCGCCGTCCCGCCGATGTGCCAAGCGATGCGCCTTTACTGGTGGTGGATGATCCCCTTTCAGCCCTTTGCGCCTTGGCCAAAGCGCGCCGCGCAGAAATGCGCGGCAAAGTGATCGGCGTCACAGGCTCTGTTGGCAAAACCTCAACCAAGGAAATGCTGCGCCTCGCCCTTGAGCCCCAAGGCCGCACCCATGCGTCGGTGAAAAGCTACAACAACCATTGGGGCGTGCCGCTCACGCTGGCGCGGATGCCGAGCAATACGGAATTTGCCGTGATCGAAATGGGCATGAACGCGCCCGGCGAAATTTCTGACCTGACCCAGCTTGTGCGCCCCCACGCCGCGCTCATTACCGAAGTGGCAGAGGCGCATATGGCTGGTTTTGCCGCCCTAAAAGACGTCGCCCGCGCCAAGGCCGAGATTTTTGAAGGGCTAGAGCCAAACGGCTTTGCCATTCTGCCCCGCGACACGCGCACCTATCCCTTTCTATTGCGCCGGGCCAAGAAATACGGCGCTAACCCGATCCGCTTTGGTACCGCAGGGCGTCCTGAATTTATCCTCTCTCGTGCGCGCCGTGATGACGATGGCACCTCGGTGATCGCCAAAAAAGGGCGCGAGCGCTTTGTTTTTCGTCTAGGCACACCGGGCAAGCATTTCGCGATGAACGCCCTTGGAGCTTTGGCCGCCATTGACGCCATCGGCGCTGACCTCGCGCGCGCCGCCCTTGCGCTGGCCGATTGGCGCCCCCCCGCCGGGCGCGGGGATCGTCACGAAATTCACATCAAAGGGGCCGCCGCGCCGCTTTTGCTGCTGGATGACAGCTACAACGCAAACCCCGCCTCGATGAAAGCCGCCCTGTCAACGCTTGCCAATAGCACGCCGCCTGATCCAACCTACGGCAAGCGCGTAGCGATCCTTGGTGACATGTTGGAACTGGGCAAAGACGCGACCGAAAAACACGCGAAAATCGCCACCCTTAAGGCGATCGGCAAGCTTCAGGTGATCCACACGGTCGGCCCGGACATGCGCGCCCTGCACGACGCACTTGCAGGCGCAAAACGCAGTGACCAACGCGGCCGCCACTTCACAGACGCGACCCAAGCGCGCGAGGCTATTCGTGAACTCATCCGTCCCGGCGATGTGGTCATGGTCAAAGCCTCCAACGGGGCAGGGCTTGGCGCGCTGGTCACAGAAATAAAGAATATGGGCAAGGAGCAGACATAAATGCTGTATTTTCTAAGTGAGTTTTCCGACGGCGGCGATGTCTTTAACCTCTTTCGTTACATCTCTTTTCGGGCAGGTGGTGCGTTTTTTACCGCGCTGATTTTCGGCTTTGTCTTTGGCCGCCCCATGATCAACTACCTGCGCCGCACGCAAAAAAAGGGCCAACCGATCCGCGAAGATGGCCCGGAAAGCCACATCGTGGCCAAAGCAGGCACCCCCACCATGGGCGGTATGCTAATCCTTGCCGCCGTGTTGCTTTCAACCTTGCTTTGGGCGCGCATCGACAACGGCTACGTCTGGATGGTGCTGTTTGTCACCGCAGGCTTCGGTCTTATCGGCTTTAGCGACGACTACGCCAAGGTCACCAGCCACAGCCACAAGGGGGTGTCGGGCAAAATTCGCCTCGCCGCTGGCTTTGCCATCGCGCTTATTGCGGGTATTTGGGCGATGAAACTGCACCCCGAAGGCTTGTCAGGCCAACTCGCCTTCCCAGTCTTCAAAGACGCGCTCTTTGGCCTTGGCATCCTATTTGTCCCCTTCGCCATGATCGTAATTGTCGGCTCCGCTAATGCGGTGAACCTAACAGACGGGCTCGACGGGCTTGCAATTATGCCCGTGATGATCGCCGCAGGCTCGCTCGGCGTGATCGCCTATGCGGTCGGGCGCATCGATTTTACCGAATATTTGGGCGTGAACTACGTCCCCGGCACGGGCGAGATCACGATATTCACCGCCGCATTACTTGGTGCAGGACTGGGCTTCCTTTGGTTCAACGCGCCCCCGGCCGCAGTCTTTATGGGCGACACGGGCTCACTCGCCTTGGGCGGCGCACTTGGCGCCATCGCGGTGGCTACAAAACACGAAATCGTACTAGCCATCATCGGCGGGCTGTTCGTGGTCGAGGCCCTGTCCGTCATTATCCAAGTCGGCTATTTCAAAATGACCGGAAAACGCGTGTTCCTAATGGCCCCGATCCATCACCATTTCGAAAAAAGAGGCTGGGGCGAAGCCCAAATCGTGATCCGCTTCTGGATCATCTCCCTGATCTTGGCGCTCGTG
>CAZBBZ010000026.1:0-14173 GCA_964489925.1 uncultured Rhodobacterales bacterium | reverse complement strand
CATGCGCGCCCTTTGGCGGGGTGAAAAACGCAGCTTCCCCGGCCATGACGGAAAACCTGTTGAAGTTGAGATTTTCCCGCGCCCTGTAAACGGCGAGTTGCCTATGTGGGTTACGGCGGCGGGCAATCCTGAAACGTTTGCGATCGCGGCTAAGGGTGGATTTGGCGTTCTAACCCATCTCTTGGGGCAGACGTTTGATGAAGTTGCTGAAAAAATTGCGGCGTATCGCAAAGCTTGGCGCGAAGCCGGTCACGAGGGCGAAGGCACGGTTACATTGATGCTTCACAGCTTTGTCGGCGAGTCCGATGAGGCGGTTCGCGAAGCCGTTCGCGAGCCTATGAAAGGCTATCTAAAGAGTGCGACTGATCTGATCAAACGCGCGTCATGGTCCTTTCCGACATTCAAAAGTGCGGCGGACGCGTCCGGCAAGACACCGCAAGAAATCTTTGAAGAAAAAGAACTTAGCGACGACGAAATGGACGCTTTGTTGGACCATTCCTTTGAGCGTTATTACCAAACATCCGGCCTGTTTGGTACGGTGGAAAGCGCAAAAGAGATTGTGCGCAACGTGGCATCTATTGGCGTCGATGAAATCGCATGTTTGATTGATTTTGGTGTCGATACGGACCTCGCCCTCGGCAATTTGCCGAACATTAAATCGCTTATGGACGAGCTTGCCGCCGAAGGCGGCGTTGGCCGCGCGGCATCCGTGCCGGAAAATATCCAAGAGCGCGATATCACGCATTTGCAGTGTACGCCCTCGATGGCGGCGCTCATTGCGGCTGATGCTGCTGGGCAAGACGCGCTTGGTGAGTTGGACGTCATGATGGTCGGTGGGGAGGCATTGCCGCCCGAATTGGCCCGCGATTTGCGTGACGGTCTAAAGGGTGATCTCTACAATATGTATGGACCGACGGAGACCACTATTTGGTCGTCTGTGTCCAAAATTGAAGGCGATGCCATTACGCTTGGTCAGCCGATTGCGAACACCATTCTTTCGATCCGCTCTGAGGATGGGAAAGAACTGCCGAAGCTTGTTCCGGGCGAACTTTGGATTGGTGGCGAGGGCGTTACCAACGGGTATTGGCAACGTCCAGATCTGACCGCTGACCGCTTCGTTGATACGGATCAGGGCAAATTTTATCGAACGGGTGATCTGGTTCGGATTGGCGCTGGTGGGGACCTCGAATTCCTTGGCCGGATAGATAACCAAGTGAAGATTTCGGGTTATCGCATTGAGCTGGGTGAAATTGAAAGCGCGCTGCGTGACAACCCGAGTGTTACGGGGTCTGTCGTTACCGCCTTGGAAATCGGTTCGGGTGACAAACGGCTTGTTGGTTATGTCACGACGACGGCGGGTACTGAGTTTGATGAGGCGGGCGCAAAAGCGAAACTAAGTGAGCGTTTGCCCGAATTTATGGTGCCGTCCCGGTTGATGGAATTGGATGCGTTCCCGCAAACGCCCAATGGCAAAATTGATCGCAATGCGCTTCCGTCGCCCTTTGAGCAAGTCGCAGAAACAAGTGTCGATGCAAGCGAATCATCGGATACGGAAAAATTGGTCGCCGAAGTCTGGAAATCGGCGTTGGGGCTACAATCTGTAAGTTTGACCGCGAATTTCTTTGATTTAGGCGGTCATTCCTTGTTGGTTGTCCAAGTTCAACGAGAATTGAAAGAAAAACTAGGGCGAGAAATAGCAATTACTGATGTTTTCCGGTTTTCTACGGTCAAATCTTTTTCTGAGCATATTGATGGTGGATCAGCTAAGAAACCAAGTGCTAAAAGCAAGGGTGCCGCGCGGGCCGCAGCAAGACTGGCCCGGATGGGAAAACGTTAGGTTGATGATTAGTACGGGCAAAGTAGTTGCCTGCGAGGGTTCTTAGAACAATGAGTGCTTCCGAACTGCCGGACAATAGAATTGCCATTGTCGGCCGCGCTTGCCGCGTATCAGGCGCGCGCGATGTATCTGAATATTGGCGGATGCTTGATAAAGGGCAATCGGCAACAAGCCGTTTGTCGGATGCTGATCTTTTGGCCGCTGGTGTGTCGCGTCGGAAGCTGGCAGATCCCAACTACGTTAAGGCGGCGAATATACTTCCAGATATGGAATGTTTTGACGCAGAGTTTTTTGGCTTTTCCCCAAAAGAAGCGCGCATTCTTGACCCGCAGCACCGTCATTTTCTGGAATGTGCTTGGGAAGCCCTAGAAGATGCGGGGCATGTACCGAATGCTTTTGATGGTCGCATCGGCGTTTTTGGTGGCTGTGGATTCCAAGCGTATTTTCCGTTCAACCTTTTGAGCAACAAAGACTTGGTCGAGGAAAACGGGCTTTTCCTTTTGCGTCACACTGGCAATGACAAAGACTTTTTGCCAACGCGCGCGTCTTATGTGCTGAATTTGCAGGGGCCATCGGTCGCTGTGCAAACCGCATGTTCTACGTCGCTTGTTGCGGTTCACTTGGGCGTCACTTCGCTTTTGAACATGGAATGCGACATGGTCTTGGCCGGTGGTGTGACCATCGAAGTGCCGCACCGTGAAGGATATACCTTTGCTCCCAATGAAGTGCTGTCCCCAGATGGTTTGTGTCGCGCGTTTGATGATGCGGGCAGCGGAACGATCTTTGGGTCAGGCGCCACAATGGTAGCGCTGCGGCGCTATGAAGATGCGGTTGCAGATGGCGATGACATCAAGGCGGTTATCTTAAGCTCTGCGATCAACAATGATGGCAGCCAGAAGGCCAACTATTTTGCGCCGTCGGTTGAGGGTCAAGCCGAAGCCATTGCGGAAGCTGTGGCGTTGTCTGGCGTCGAGCCCGACACAATTTCCTATATCGAAGCGCATGGCACAGGCACCAATCTTGGTGATCCGATCGAGTTGACCGCATTGAACGAGGTTTACGGCGAAAACGACAAGGGCTCGCTTGCCATTGGGTCGGTTAAAACGAACATTGGCCATCTTGATACGGCGGCAGGTGGCGCAAGTTTGATTAAGGTTGTGGAATCGATGCGCAACAAGCGCATTCCTGCGACATTGAATTTCAAGACACCAAACTCGCGGTTCGATTTTGAAAACTCGCCGTTTGATGTGGCCTCTGATGCGCGCGATTGGACCCCAAGCGGCGTGCCACGTCGCGCGGGTATTAACTCTTTGGGCGTTGGGGGCACCAATGCGCATATCATTGTTGAAGAAGCCCCAGCTGTTAGTGAAACTCCTGTAACAGACGAGTGGCGCCTTTTTCCGTTTTCTACCAAAACCAAAGCTGCGCTGGCCAATACGACACATAAATGGGCGGGTTTTCTGAAAGATCAGTCGGACGCTCGGCTTGACGATATTGCTTATACGCTTCGCAATGGTCGCCAGCAGTTCAATCATCGCATGGCGATTGCTGCCAAAAGCGAAAGTGATCTACAAAGCGCGCTGGATGGCAACGCGCATGAATTGGTGGTCACGGCGCAAGCAGCAGACGAAAAACCAGAGATTGTGTTTCTATTTGCAGGTGGTGGCGCTCAATATGCCGGTGCTTGTGCGGATTTGATGGACAGTTCCCCGGTGTTTGCGGCGGCGGTTGAAGAATGCTTTGCGGCTCTTCCAAAAGAAACACCAAAGGACTTGCGCGCCTTGATGTTCGATGGGGACCCTGCGGACCCGAAGGCTCGCCAATCCATGAATGCGACCACCTATGGTCTGCCAGCTTTGTTTATTTTGCAGTATGCTTATTCGAAGCTGCTGGAAAGTTGGGGCGTAAAGCCTGATGCGATCTTGGCCCATTCACTTGGTGAATATGCTGGCGCGGTAGTTGCTGGCACCATGTCCATGAAGGACGCGATCAAGATCGTAACGCTGCGCGGGCAAGCGATGGAAGCAGCACCAGTTGGTGCTATGACTTCTATCCCCGCGTCAGAAGAACAAGTGCGGGACTTGGTTGGTGCTGATTTAGATATCGCTGCTTTGAATGCGCCAAATTTGAGCGTTGTTTCCGGTCCATTGGAAAACATCGAAGCGCTAGAGGAAAAGCTGCGCAACACCGATTTAGAGGCCAACAGAATAAACGTAAGTGCTGCGGCGCATAGTCGATTGTTAGACGGGCAACTTGAACCGTTCCGCAACGGCATCAAGGACGTTCGCTTTTCAGAACCATCTGTTCCCTTTGTAAGTTCTACCAGAGGTGACTGGGGACAAGACGATGATTTCAAGACAGCCGATTATTGGGTGCGCCATCTGCGCGGTACGGTCCGCTTTGTTGATGCCGCAGCAAAGGTATTAGAAAAGCCGAACCGCATCATCATTGAAGTTGGTCCGGGTCAAGCGCTTGGTCCTTTGGTCGAAATGATGGAAGCGGAAAACGCTCCGAAAGCAGTCGTTTATTGCGGTCGCAAACCAAAGGCCGAAGGCAACGATTGTGGGATTGCTTTGGCCGCCTTTGGTGGTCTTTGGGCGAATGGCGTTGATGTTAACTGGGATGCCTTGCCCGGTATTGAGGGTCGGCGCGTTTCAGTGCCAACTTATGCATTTGAGAAAAACGTTCATTGGATCGAGCCGGGCAAAGCTACTGCTGGGGCCGAAGACGATGACAACGCTGCCGTCGAGTTTTCGCGTATCGAACACACGGATGATTGGTTTAGCGGCTTTGAATGGCGTGAAGCGCCTGCGTCCGACAACGGTCTAAGCGCTGGTGAAACTGTTTTGGTGTTTGCGGGCAATGATGATGTTTCAACTGCGGTGGTTTCAAAGCTAAAAGCCGATGGGCTAAGCCCCGTTGTCGCTTACCGTGGCAATGCTTACGAGGCTGGCAGCAACCAATTTACCTTGCGCGCGAAAGAGACCGCCGATTTTGATGAAATGTTCACGGCAATTGGGAACGTGCCAAGCAAAGTGCTGTTCCTTTGGCCGCTCGATGGTGCGGATGACGGGTTTGTCTTTGATAGCGCGTTCAATGTTGTGCGCGCACTTCAAGTTGCTGACCCATCGGAACAGGTTGCGCTTGTCATGGCAGGGACCGAGGCGACAAATTCAGATGGTCTAGCGATCACCAACCCGAGCCATGCGATGATGATCGGCCCGGTTCGGGTAGCACCTAGAGAAATCTCTGGGCTTACGTCCAAATACGTGGATTTGCCCGTCGCGGGTAACGCCGAAACACTGGCCTCTGGACTGTTGGCAGAGCTTGTGATCGCTGACGGTAACGACAAAGTTTCACTTCGTGGTGCTACACGTCTTGCCGAAGCTAATGTTCCCGTAAAATTGGACGCGAATTCTGATGTACGGCCTAAGACTGGTGGAACCTATCTGATAACGGGTGGGCAAACTGGCATCGGGCGTCAACTCGCGCTTTGGCTGGCAGAACATTATAAAGCGCAAATCGCGATTGTTTCGCGAAGTGCGAAACGGGATTCTGCCCTTCTGAAACAGATCGAAAGTTTTGGCGGTCGCGTTGGGTTTTATAAGGGCGATGTGACCAAGATTGACTCGCTTGAAAACGCGAAATCAGAGATCGAAAATGATCTTGGCGCGATCAATGGTGTTGTTCACGCGGCAGGAACCATTGACGATGCGCCGCTGTCTATGAAGGATTTGGATAACGCGCATGCGGTTCTTGCGCCGAAAGTGGATGGTGCGATCAATTTGGGAACACTGTTCCCCGAAGGTTCGGTTGACTTATTCGGTGTGTTTTCCAGTTCATCCGTAATTCTAGGACCACCGGGCCAAACTGATTATGTTGCCGCAAATGCGTTTCTTGAAGCTTTTGCCATGTCCCGTTCTGATGGGCTGTCGATTGCTTGGGGCATTTGGCGCGATATCGGCATGGCCGCAGAAAACTACGGCGTTTCAACGGCGAGTGGTAAACCACAGCGGTTGTTAGGCAGTCGAAAAGCCGAGGGCGATGCGATCGTCTTTGAACGCGGGATCGACCCCAACGCGGAATGGGTTCTAACGGGCCATGTCATCAACGGCCAAAAAATCCTGCCCGGCGTGGCGTATATCGACTTGATCGAAAACGCCGCCCGCGAGGTGCTTGGCGCAAAACCGTTTGAAATTCAGTCTCTGTCTTTGATGTCGCCGCTGGCGTTTCCAAATGATCTGCCGCGAAGCGTGACTGTGAAACTTTCCCCGGTGTTGAAAGGCTTTGATATCTTGATCCAAAGTTCATCAGGATCAGAGTCGGGCAATTTCATTGAACATGCGCGCGCGACAATTTTGGTGGTTTCGCGGGTTGATGGCAAACAGCCGGAAAGCCTTTCGAACGCGGTTAAAGGGCAACCTTTGCGCACAAGCACGACCTCGGCGCAAAGCGATTTGGTAGAGTTCGGGGATCGCTGGGATAACGTTAAAGAAATTGCTGTTTATGAAGAGCAAGCGACGGGATCCTATGCTTTGGCGCCGTCGATGGAGGCCGATACCAATCTTTGGCGCGTGCATCCAGGGTTGCTGGATACGGCTGCAACGGTTGGGTTGGATTTGCTGTCGGATGCCGAGCGCGCGAGTACAATTTACGCCCCAATGTCCATTGATCGGATCAGAGTGTTTGCGCCGATCCCGCCGTCTATTCGTTCGCGGGCTTATCGTACCCGGGTTGATGCAAATCGGTTCGCCTCTTTTGATGTGGAAATCTTGGATGATGCAGGCGAACCGCTTATGTATCTTGAAGGGTTTGCCATGCGCGGCATTGATGCGGATGCCCTTGGCAGCGTTGAAAGCGATCTGAGCCTGACAGAACAAATGTTGGCAAAGGGTATTTCAGCAGCGGATGCGCCTGCGTTGTTCGAGCAGATTTTTACAAGTTCTACGAACCGCATGGTGGCCTCGTCCCTACCGCTTGATCTTGTGAAGTTGTCGTTAGTGCAGGCCAGCAAGCCGAAGTCTTCACGGGCCGAGGGCAGTAGCGTTGATTTGGCTGATCTTGGCAACGAGGTCGAGAATTGGCTCGCCAATCTTTGGAGCGATCTGCTGGGTGCAGAAAACCTTTCGGCTGAGTCTGACTTCTTTGCCCTTGGCGGTCATTCGTTGAACGCGGTTCGAATGTTCAGCCGTATTCGCAAGAAATATGAAATCGACTTACCGCTTGCGACACTGTTTGAGGCACCGACTCTTGGTCAGTTGTCCGAATTGATCATTTCGCGGGCAGGGATTGACGTTTCGTCCAAATCTGGAAGCGGCGCACCTGCGATCGTGCGTCAGGTTGAGTGGAGCCCCTTGGTGAAAATCAAGGCAGGCGAGCCCAATAAGACGCCTCTGTTCTGTGTTCACGGGGCAGGCGGCAACGTGCTGAACTTCCGCTCGCTGTCGGGCTATTTGCGCCCTGAGACGCCCTTTATTGGGGTTCGCAGCCTCGGATCTGATGGCGGGCCTGACATCGACGAAACGGTCGAGGCGATGGCCGAGCGTTACTTGGCGGCTGTACGCGAACACCAACCGATGGGACCGTATTGGTTGGCGGGATATTCTGGCGGTGGATTGATCGCCTATGAAATGACGCAAATGCTGAAAGCAGAGGGTGAAAAGGTCGAGAATTTGATCTTTTTTGATACGCTGGCGGCACATGTCGGGAAGAAGCAGCTTAGTTTCTTGGAAAAACTTTGGGCCGCGCGTAACTGGGATGTTCGGTTTGCGCTGGAATGGCTTGAACGTAAGAAGGGCGCGAAAGACTCTGCAAATGTTCGCGAAGAAATCGACCGTCTATTGGCGGCGGGCGAACCCCTGCCAAGCGAGTTAACGGGCCAACGAATGACCGATGCGTTTGTGCGGGCACAGGCGCAATATGAAGCAAAGCCCTATGATGGAAACATCGTTATATTCAAAGCGTTACGCGCGTCGACCCAGTTCTTAGCGGGTGGCAAAAACCTGGGTTGGGACAAGGTCGTATCGGGTGACATCCAAGTGCATGACTTTGATTGTGATCACTTCACGATGATGTCGGACCCCGCGATTTCAAAAATCGGCGAGTTGCTAAACGAAATCCTTTGAACGCGTTTCAGGCAGTCAAACTTAGTTGCCTGCCTGAACGAATTCCAATGGTCCCGCGACAAACTGCAAGACGTCTTCAATCATGCCATGTTCATGCAAGTCTGAATGTGCCCCGTCTTGGTACAACACAAAGCGCTTGGGTCCGGTAGCGGCATCAAAAACCTCGCGCGCCCAAACGACTGGTAGGGCGGGGTCTTTTGCACCATGCATAAACAGGATTGGAGCGTCGATATCGTCGATGAGTTTAATGTTCTCGTTGCGCTCTGCCCACATGAACCGAAAGAGCGGGATGCCTTTGTATCTGCGTTCCCAATAGTCATAGAGCCGTCCGTAGCCCGCTTCGAAAATCAATCCGTCGACAGCTCGTTTGCTCGCCAGCCATGTTCCCGGGCTTGAGCCCAGAGAATAGCCATGCGCGAAAATAGCGCGGTTTTCGATGCCACCTTCGATCAAGTGCGACAGATTATCGTAGACCGCTTCAGCATCCGCTTTCATGCGTTGTTCGTTCAACTGACCTGGCGTTTCACCAGAGCCACGATAGGACAGCATGACCAGCCCAATGCCCTGATCCATCAATGGCTGCAAACGCTCGAAGGATGGTGAAATGGTTGTGAAGTTGCCGGGGAAACTCACAATGACCGGCTGTCCAGCTGCGGGTTGGGAAACCCACACATAGATTGGTGCGCCGTCACTAGAGTATAGTTCTTTGACGGCAATGCCGGGCTTTGGGCCTGCGTCCGTTTGCGGAAAGCGATAGACGCCCCATGACTGAAAGGCCCATAATAAAGCGAAAACAGCGATCACCCCGAGAATGACCGCCGCTATTAGTAATTTTGCCAACGTCATGTTGCTGGCCCCTTGTTTGTCAAACTCCGCCTATGCGTAGGCTTCTTCGGTCCTGCGGTCAAACAAAGGCCGCGGTCCAAACACCATAAACATCACAACGGCCACCGAAAAGTAGGTGATCGTAAAGGCCGTGTAAGTTTCTACACCCCCGTTGGTCGGAATAACTGGAAGCACCAGAATGGTGGAGTTGAACACCGATTGAAGGACAAGGACGCAAAAGGCGCTGTGAGTTTTGAAGTAGAAGAATGCACATATCGCAGCGACACCCATCATGTTGACGGTCAGGGCGAACATGGGAACGTCTGGCACAATTCCTTTGCCATAAATTGCAATCGGAACCCACCAAATCGCCCAGAAACCAGCGACAATTTGGCTTGCAAGGAATGGTGAGAACTTTTTAGATAGTCGACCGATAGAGTAAGAAACCCAAACGATTTCTCCGACGAGCGATGCGGTTAGGACGGCGAATATCATGCGCGGTTGCGACATAAGACCGAAATCCGCACGAAGGATCGACAATCCTTCTTCGACAAACGCGGCTTTGACCAGTAACACAGCCAAAGCAACAGCTGGCGCCCAGATCAGAGCGAGCAGAAGCCATATTTTTGGAAAGTTGAAGTTAGTAAGTGGTTTTACGAGTTCAATCAGCCCATCAACGCCACGAGAGTAAATCACCACCACAGCCAATATAGCGATTAGAAGATAAAGGCGGCCCATGCTGTAGACACTGCTTGGCAAGATTTCATTTGCAACAGAATACATGAAAATCATTTGGCCGACGATTATGAGGGATAGAAAAATCCAAACCTCATACTTTTGAACGAATTTACGCATCGTTAGACTCCGTATACAGGGAGGAAACAATTACAAAGCGACCGCGTATCTTCCCCCCGAAAGATACACCCGCGCGTCTATTACAGTGGACTGGATCCGTTTTAATGCAAATTAAAAGTTAACCTGGGGTTGGTAATTGAGTCACATGCGTTGTAGAAAAGTCAGCAAAATTGCCTTATTTGCAAAAATACAATTGCAACAAAAAAAACAAATCCTAATTGGCTTAAGAGTTTTGAATATTGAACATCCCTACCATGATAATGGTTTGAGTAAGGGGTGATTCTTGGGGTGGTCATGATTGTTGGCACTTTGTGTCACATTGGTAGGTGTATCTTGTTAAGCTTAAATTACGGCTCGCAACGCGCGTTGTTTTCTGCGGCCCAAAAAACACGCAACATCGTGGTCCAAAAATTCGCCAACGTCGTGCCGCTAAATGGCCTAATTGAACGGCAAAACGTCGTAAAAAGTGTAGAATTATTATGAACAGACATAGAACCATCTCCCCTGACCCGAGCGACGTGTCAATGACCACTATTCTTAGTGTATTTTCAGAGATCGTTTCGCGTTTCCCTGATGCACCGGCTGTGATTTTTCAGGGTGAGCGTTTGACGTATCGCCAGCTTGATAGCCGTTCAGATGCGCTTGCGGTTCAATTAAATGGCAAGGGAATTGGTCCGGGTGATTTGGTGGGGATCGCCTCTACGCGTTCGCTTGACTTGATTACGGCTGTGATGGGCGCGCTTAAGGCGGGTGCAGGATACGTTCCTTTTGATGTGTCGCTTCCCGATGAACGCTTGCAGTTTCTTGCAAAAGATACGGGTATCTCGATCCTTTTGGGTGGTTGCGATGCGGTTGATAACAAGAGCGTAACAAAGATACCGTTCGACAAATTTCAAAAGAGCACGAAGAAAGTTCCGGCCGCTAGTATCGATGCCGAGAATATTGCCTATGTCATGTATACAAGCGGGACGACTGGCACGCCAAAGGGTGTAGTCTTGCCTCACCGTTCGGTCATCCGGCTGTTGGTGGATGCGGATTGGGTTGAGTTGGGCGCGGACACGGTAACGCTGCATTCGTCTGCGTTTGCGTTTGATACCTCGATCATCGACATTTTTGGCGCGCTTCTGAATGGTGGTACGGTTGTTGTTCCGCCAGAAGGCATGTTGGCGCTGTCCGTTCTTGCGGATGAAATCAAAGAAAACGGCGTGAACACGCTTTGGCTCACAGCGGGTCTGTTTCACGCGATGGCCGATACACATGCGGATGCTTTTGCAGGTGTTGGGCAGGTGATTGTTGGCGGCGATATTGTGTCGCCGGTTCAGGTCAGCAAAGTGCTTGATGTATGCCCGAACCTGAAAGTCATCAACGGTTATGGTCCGACCGAAAGCAATGTCACGAACGCGCATTTGATTACTGCGAAGGCGGCAAAATCTGGCGCGGCGATCCCGATTGGGAAATCGGTGCGGGGGACACAAACCTACATCGTTGACGAAGATCTCAACCGCGTTCCAGCTGGCACTCAAGGCGAGCTCGTGATTGCAGGTCTTGGGCTGGCGCAAGGGTATTGGAACCGCGCTGATCTGACAGCAGAGAAATTTGTAGCCGCACCTTGGGATGCGTCGCTTTTGATTTATCGTTCTGGCGATTTGGCGGTTGATCCGGGCAATGGCGAGATCGAATTCTTTGGCCGCATTGATAACCAGATCAAGGTGCGTGGATTCCGAGTGGAACTTGGCGAAGTTGAATTTGCGCTGCAGGGGTTTTCTGGCGTGCGACAAGCGGCTGTTGCTGTCAAGGAAAGTGCTGATCTGGCGGATAAGGCCATCATCGCGTTTTATGTGGCCGACAGTGGTGTGGATGAAGCGGCGTTGACCAAGCATTTGGCCGACACACTTCCGGCCTATGCGCGTCCACAACGTCTGATTTCTGTGGATGACATCCCGGTTACTCCCAATGGAAAAACCGACCGGCGCGCGCTTTTGGCGATTGAAAATGCGTCATCGGCAAAGCCTAAACCTAAGGCAAAAGCTGCCAAGCAAGGTGCGGATGTGCGTTCGATTGTGAGTGGTGTCGTCCAAGACGTTTTGGAAACCGAAAACCCGGATGTTCGCGCGAATTTCTTTGATCTCGGTGCCAGCTCTTTGCATGTGGCCCGTATCCATGACGGCGTGCAAAAAGAGCTCAACGTCAAATTCCCGATCACGGATTTCTTCCTTTATCCGACTATTGAGTCACTTGCTGCTAACTTGGCGAAAAGTGAAGACACGACGCCGGCCGCGGTTAAGACGCCAGAAAAGCGCAAGGATGTTTCTGCCGATCAGATCGCGATTGTTGGCATGGCAGGGCGGTTCCCCGGATCGCCTGATATTGGGGCCTTTTGGTCCAATATCGTTGCGGGTCGCGAAACCATCAGCCACTTCACCGCCGAGGAGTTGGACGTAAATCCGAACGACCATGATCCTGATGCGCCTTATGTCGCGGCGCGCGGAATGATGGACGGCGCGGATATGTTTGATGCGCGTCACTTTGGCATTCCGCCGCGCGAAGCGGAACGGATGGATCCCCAGCATCGTATTTTGCTAGAGGTCGCGCAATCGGCGCTGGACCACTCTGGTTATGATCCCAACCGTTTTGGGGGCCGCATTGGTATTTTCTGCGGTGCGTCACAAAACAGCTATTTGCTGAACAACCTTGTGTCTGGTCCGGGCAAAGCTCGCGAGTTGGCGGTTGGTTACCCCGTTCGTGATCTTGCGACCGTGTTTGGTAACGACAAAGACTTCTTGGCCACGCGCGTGGCGTACAAATTGAACCTGACCGGCCCTGCTGTGAACGTGCAATGTGCCTGTTCTACGTCGCTGGTTGCCGTTGCGCAGGCCTGTGATGCGTTGAAGTCTGGCCATGCTGATATGGCGCTTGCGGGCGGGATTGCGATTACGTTCCCGCAAAAGCGGCCCTATCTATACACCCCTGATGGCATGGCGGCCTCTGACGGTCATTGTCGTGCGTTTGATGCGGATGCCAGTGGCACCGTGTTTGGTGATGGCGCTGGGCTTGTGGTCTTGCGACGTTTGTCTGATGCGCTTGAAGATGGCGACAACGTCATTGCGGTGATTAGCGGTTATGCGATCAACAATGATGGGTCGGAAAAAGCGGGCTATGCTGCGCCGTCGATCAAGGCCCAGTCCGAAGTCATTCAAGCCGCGCATCAAGCGGCTGGCGTGACACCCCGTCAAATCGATTATGTCGAGGCGCATGGGACAGGCACGCCGCTTGGTGATCCGATTGAATTTGCAGCGTTGAACGATGCGTTTTCCACCAATACGGATGAAACAGGGTTTTGTGCGATTGGGTCGGTTAAGACCAATGTCGGCCACTTGGATGTGGCATCGGGTGTTACCGGGCTGATCAAAGCGGCGCTGACTATTCAGAACGAAGAAATCCCCGGTCTGGTTCACTTCAAAAAGCCAAACCCACGAATTGATTTTGAAACCTCGCCTTTCTATCCAGCGGCTAAGAACCAAAAATGGCCCCGCAAGGATGAGCCACGCTTTGCGGGTGTGACCTCGCTTGGCGTGGGGGGGACGAACATCCACATGGTTTTGTGTGATGGTCCAACGCAATCCGTGGAACGTGCGCCTGAGTTGAAGGGGCCGCAGGTCTATCCCGTGACGGCATCAACCAGCGACGCGCTGGCGGAAAACGTCAAGTCACTCGGCGCTTGGGCTAAGAAAAGCAAAGCTGCCAATGTGGCAAGCACGCTTGAAACCCTGCGCAATGGCCGCAGCCATTTTGCGCAGCGTGGCGTTGTTGTGGCCGATGGGATGAAGGACTTGGCGGCGAGAGCCGGGGCGTCGACCACCAAAGGCGTGGCCTTCAAGCCGCGCGAAAAAGTGGCGTTCATGTTCCCCGGTCAGGGCGCGCAGCACGTTGAAATGGGTCGCGACCTGTATGCGGCGGAACCGGTGTTCCGCGAGGCGCTTAACCTTTGTGCCGAACTGCTTGAGCCGGAAATCGGGCGCAACCTTTTGGATGTTATCTTCCCGAAGGCCGCAACATCTAAAAAGATGAGCGACGTTTTGCGTGATACGGCGATTACGCAGCCTGCGATTTTCGCGATGTCTTATGCCTTGGCGAAACAATGGGCGCATTGGGGCGTAAAGCCTGACGTTTTGATCGGTCATTCTATCGGTGAATTTGCAGCGGCAACGCTGGCCGGTGTGATGGACTTGTCTGCGGCGCTGAAATTGATCGCGACACGTGGGCGGCTTATGGCGGCGCTGCCTGTTGGGGTTATGGCCTCGGTCCGCTCGTCTGAGGGTGACCTGAAAGGCCATCTGCACGCTGATGTCGATATCGCGGCGATCAACGGGGCGCAGTCGGTTGTGATTGCAGGACCAGAAGCCGCGATTGATGCGACTTTGGCCACGCTGGAAAAAGTTGGCGTGCAAGGCTCGAAGCTGAAAACCAGCCATGCATTCCACAGCCGGATGATGGAACCAGCGGTTGCTGAGTTCCACAAAGCGGTTGCGGG
>CAZBBZ010000025.1:0-14232 GCA_964489925.1 uncultured Rhodobacterales bacterium | reverse complement strand
CAAGGAAACCACCGCCCCATTTCCAAGACGCTTGGATTGGGTAGATAATGCCAGTCAGGATGACCGTGAAGATCAAGAACGGCCAAAGTTTGATCCGCTCTGCAAGTGCACCCGATACGATAGACGCCGTTGCCGCACAGAACATCAACTGGAAGAAGTAGTCAGAACCAGTAGAAGCGTAACCAAAGTCATCTGCTTCTGCAGGCCCGATGCCTACGGCTTCAAGTACTGCCACACTGAAGGCACCTAGGTAGCCGCCAGTTTCGTCAGTCCCGATTGACCAAGAGCCTAAGGGGTACATTAGGTTGTAGCCGATTAGGTAATAGGCAATTGCTGCCAAGGAAAAGAGACCAATGTTTTTGGTCAGCTGTGTTGTTACGTTCTTGGACCGTACTAGACCGGCTTCAAGCATGGAAAAGCCTGCGGCCATCCACATGACCAAAAAGCCACAAATCAAGAACAATAGAGTGTTAAAGATGAAGACCGACTGATCTGGTACGGCCCCCGCATCCTGCGCTAGGGCCGGTCCCGCGGCCAATAGTACAGCTGGTAAAATGAAATATTTCATGGTTGTGTTCGCTCCTTAAAGTGCATCTTCGTTCGTCTCTCCGGTTCGCACCCGCAAAGCGGATGTAACGTCGAGTACAAAAATTTTCCCATCACCGATCTTGCCGGTTCTGGCTGCTTCGGTGATTGCGTTGACGGTCGTTTCTTCCAATTCACTTGGAACAGCGACCTCCACGCGGACTTTTGGTACATATTGAACCGTGTATTCCGCGCCGCGATATACTTCGGTGTGGCCAGACTGCCGCCCGAACCCCTTAACTTCGCTCACCATCATGCCTGCTATTCCCAGTTTGGTAAGTGCGACGCGCACATCTTCCAGCCGGAATGGCTTGATTACAGCAATGACAAGTTTCATGTGCTTCTCCGCTCAGAAATTGTTCCGTTAGTAACAACTTCTCTGAGACCGGGGATGCAATTTATAGGGAAGGTTTTATGCCCTATTTTTAGTCAAATTCGATCTAATGATCATTTTTTGAACAGATATGTATGGTAAACGCCTAAAAATTATTCAAAATTTCATCCTGTTAAATGCGCCGGATTTCAATGATCTTGGCAAAAGTATCGGCATGATTCACATATTTTTATCAATAAAGTATTTCTTAGGTTCAAAAGGAATAACATCTTGGTTTAAGGTCGCCTCACAAAATCCTCGTACCAAGGGGATATGTAATGTTTGAAGTGAAATAGAATTGCTGCTCTGCTGTTTGAGTTTGCTTTTCGTACAGGGGCTGTAGGGACAATCAGTGTTATGAGTCTATCAAAGAAAACGCGGGTATCAAAAGCGATCTTTCCAGTTGCCGGAATGGGGACACGCTTTTTGCCGGCAACCAAGTCGATCCCGAAAGAGATCATGTCACTCGTTGACCGTCCGCTAATCCAATATGCGATCGATGAAGCACGCGCTGCGGGGATCACTGATTTTATCTTTGTGACGTCACGTGGAAAGGGAGCGCTAGAGGACTATTTCGACAGCGCGCCGGTTCTGGAAGAGTCGTTGCGAAAAAAGGGCAAGATGGATCTTTTAGATTCCTTGCAACAAACCGATATGCCTTCTGGTGCGATTGCTTACGTTCGCCAACGCGAAGCGCTTGGTTTGGGCCATGCGGTTTGGTGCGCGCGACGGTTAATTGCTGATGACGAACCTTTCGCCGTAATCCTGCCAGACGACGTCTTTTCCGCTGAAAAGCCTTGCTTGCAACAAATGGTCGAAGCTTATGAACAAACTGGTGGCAATATCGTTGCCGCCATGGAAGTCCCCGAAGATAAGATTTCATCTTATGGCGTCCTTGATGTCGAAGAAGACATGGGGAAGTTGGTTCGTGCCCGTGGCATGGTTGAAAAACCTTCCAAAGAAACGGCACCTTCAAACCTTGCCGTGATCGGACGCTACATTCTAACTCCAGAAGTCTTGCGCAATCTCGACAATCAAGAGCCAGGCGCAGGGGGTGAAATCCAACTGACTGATGCCATTGCCAAGGAAATTGGCCGCTCAGGTGTCTATGGGCATAGGTTTGATGGACGACGCTTTGATTGCGGGTCTAAAGCTGGATATCTGCAAGCGACCGTCGCTTTTGCACTGGAGCGTGACGATCTGAGAGACGAGTTTTTGCAGTTCCTGTTTGAAGAAACAATCGCAGACAAGGCGGCCCAATAACCGCCCGACCTGAAGTTTCGACGCGGGCGGTTGCCCTTGACATCACACGTTGTCTTTCGCGCCTAGACGGAAAAATGCCAACAGGCGTTGACCGTGTAGAAAGAGCTTACCTATCGCAGTTTGCAAGAGGCGAGAGGCCGTTTCTGGCATTTAGTGTAATCGGTAAGACGGCCTTCGCTTTTCGGCCAAATCAGATAGACGAAGTTCTGGCGTTGCTTGATCAGGCGACGCCAAATTCAACTTTACGCCAAGCTCTATCTCGTTGGAGACTTAAAAAGATCAGCTCTTTTCGAGTGCCGAAACAAGAGCTGATGACTTGGGTTACCGCCCAACTCGGTTCAGAATTTATTCTTTTGAGTGTGGGTCATATTTTTGCAAACCTGCCGCTCTTCAAAACCCGGCCCAAAGCAAGCAAGCTTTTGGTGATGGTTCACGATACCATTCCTCTTGATTTTCCTCAGTTCCAAACACCCGCATCTGTTGCGAAATTTAAGTCCGGGTTTCTGGGGGCAGTGGGCGACAGTGATTTCATTATCTGTAACTCGAAACACACTGAGCAGCGTGTATTGGCCAACGCCTGCGCGCAAAGCGGTACTCCAAGAACATATGCAATCCCTTTGGGGGTCGATCTGCCAATCCAGCAGTCGGTGGAGCAACCAAGTCATTCTTACTTCGTCCAGCTTGGCACGATTGAACCACGAAAAAACCACAATTTGATGCTTGATGTATGGCAGCGGCTTTGGGAAAAATTTGGCTCGGCCGCGCCGCATCTTTACATTGTTGGGCGCCGTGGATGGATGAATGACGATGTTTTTAGGCGGTTAGATAATGAAACTTTTATGGAAAAAGTTGTCTTTGAGCGCAATCACCTGAACGACCTAGAGGTCCAAAAGTTAATCTCTGGCGCTTGTGCTTTGCTTTTTCCATCTTTTGCCGAAGGCTTTGGATATCCTATTTTTGAAGCTAGACAGCTAGGAATACCGGCACTTGTAAGCAACATAGAGGTCTTTCGCGAATTTGACGATCCGCAAATGCTTTACATAAATGGATATCAAATTCATACTTGGGAAAACAAAATAGAACATCAGGCATCTCTAGGTAAATCAGAATTTTTACCAGTGCGTAGTATAAACGCTTGCAACGTACCGCGCTGGTCAGATCACTTCAAAGAACTTGAAGGGATTTTGGGTGACCTAAGATAGGATAAAATCGAGGGGCAAAAGCAGGATGGGTCTTCTACGATCCTATCAGCTTCGTAATGAACGACGTCGGCGTCGTGTTCGTGCTTGGCGCAAGCGCCATGAACTGACTGCTGTTGCTAATCGCACTCAATCTATACGTCCCACCGATATTCTGCTTGTTTGCGTTGTGCGCAACGAGTTGGTGCGCTTGCCTTATTTTCTTAAGTACTATCGACGCATGGGTATTTCCCATTTTCTGTTTGTCGACAACGGTTCAACGGATGGAACACGCGACTATCTAAAATCACAAGACGACGTGTCGGTTTGGCACAGCGCATCAAGCTACAAACGCGCACGGTTTGGCGTTGATTGGGTTAACGGCCTATTAAACGCGCACGCACATGAACATTGGGTAATGGTCGTCGACGTTGATGAGTTTTTTGTTTACCCGCATTGCGATACCCGGAAGTTAAACGCGTTAACGGATTGGTTGGATGCATCTTCAATCAAATCTCTCGGCGCAATGCTCTTGGATATGTATTCCGAGCGGCCGTTGGAAAAAACGCCTTATCGTAGTGGTACGGACCCCATAAGGAAGCTCCCGTTTTTTGACCCCGGGAACTATACAATCCGCCGGAATAAAAAATACGGAAACTTATGGATTCAAGGGGGCCCGCGGCAGCGGTTGTTTTTTGATAAAGAACCAGAACGCGCACCTGCATTGAACAAAATTCCACTGGTTCGATGGAAGCGGGGGTATGTCTATGTGTCATCAACCCATGCGCTTTTACCAAGGGGGTTGAACCTTGTTTATGACGAGTGGGGCGGCGAAAAAACCACGGCCTGTTTGCTGCACGCCAAATTTATCAACGTCCTAAAAGACAAAGTCATCGAAGAACTGGAGCGGCGGCAACACTATGCGTCTAGCCGGGAGTATCACGCATATAGTGCGCACATCGGACAAGGGACGCGGCTTTGGACAGAAAAGTCGGCCAAGTATCAAGGTTGGAAACAACTGGAAGACTTGGGTTTAATGTCTTCAGGAAGCTGGATCTAGGGCGCCGCGAAACATGACCATAGGCATCATCATTCTCGCGCATGAGCACTTGAACCGGACACGGCAGATCGCGCGTGCGATGGCGTCCAAGGACTGCAAAATCGTCATTCATGTTGATGCCCAAACCGATGACGAAGAAGTTCGCGCGCTACAGCATTTATTTCGCAACAATCGGCACGTTGCCTTTGTTGATAGAGTGACCTGCGAATGGGGTCGCTTTAGTTTGGTCACTGCTGGCTTGAACGCCGCACAAATGATGTTGGATCGTTGGCCGGGTATAAGCCATGTGGTGCAAATAAGCGGATCTTGTCTGCCCTTAAAACCAATGCCAGAGCTTTTTCATTTCTTAAAGAAACATCCGGGCACTGACTTTGCCGAAAGCGTGCCCGCGATTGGCGGTGCGTGGGTAAAAGATGGCCTAAGCGACGAGCGGTTTTCGCTTTATTTTCCATTTTCTTGGAAAAAGCAGAGATTATTATTTGATCTATCAGTAGAGCTTCAACGAAAACTTAAGATCTCTCGTAGAGCGCCTGTTGGTTTGGACCCTCATTTGGGATCTCAATGGTGGTGTTTGTCTAAACGGACGCTTCGAGCGATTATAGATGATCCTGATCGGCAAACGATTGATCAATATTTTTCCCGGTGTTGGATTCCTGACGAAGGATACATTCCAACTCTGGTGCGTAAGCATTCTCGTAAACTGGTCGAAAAATCACTGACGCTTTCTCGATTTGATGATCAAGGGAAACCCCATCTGTTTTACGACGATCACAAAACAGTTTTGGAACAGGCCGATTTCTTTTTTGCCCGAAAAATTTGGCATGGTGCGGATAAGCTCTACAAACGATTCACGGGAAAACGAAAGCCGCTCAGATGGCAAGAGCCTATGCTGGATGTTGGGTTGGATGTCCTGTTTCAAGACGCCTCACGTCGGCGATGCGAAGGCCGCGAAGGTCGCGTGAACGTCGGACGTTTTCCAGCGGCGGCTCATACAAAACAGCCAGAAACATGCGCGCCCTATACCGTGTTTTTTGGATTCACTCATGTTTGCGAAGCCTTTGAAGCGTGGGTTCAAGAAACGACTGGTCGGCAAACACATGGTCGCATTTACAAGTCAAACGAAGTGCAATTCGCGAATTCGTCACAGCTTGAAGACGGTGCCGTACCCAATAACCCCAAAATTCGTGATGTGAATCCAGAACAATTCTTGTGCAATATCGTTTGGAACAGTCGTCCAAACGAAATAGCGCTTATGTATGATTTTGCTGATGGCAAACGCATGGCGCAGTTTTTTGCGAACGACCCAAAGTCTAGCATAATTGCTGTGAAAGGAAGTTGGGTCATAGAGCTTTACCAGCGAAATTTGGTGGACAAACATAAGGTTCTTCAAATCGCGCGCAAACTTTCACGGTTTGAAGCGGACTTCATTAAAGAGCTGGCATCGGCCGGACATCAAAACGTTCTATCCATATCTCTTCATGATTTAATTGATGATTTTGACGATGTTTGCGCATGCATACAATCGCATGTTAGCCCCGAGATCGATTTGCGCCCGCAGGGTGTGCCGCAACGAAAAAATCTTTCGGGCCTAAAAGCGTTTGTTGACCAACTCGCAGCCAATGGCGTTGATATCTCTCAGCTTGGTGACGTGCCAAGCACATTGCCCGGTGAATTAGGCTGGGTAGAGGACAACCGCATCTTTGCTGTTTCATGACACACAAAACGGTTCGTTATTTTGTGATCCTCGGGGCGATGCGCACCGGCTCTAATTACTTGGAACGTGCGCTAGACCAGTTTCCAAACCTCGCGTGTTTTGGCGAGTTGTTTAATCCCAGTTTTATCGGCAGTCCAAATCGCGACGATTTCCCCGATTGGAGTGTCGCAGAGCGCGATAAGGCTCCACTTGCCTTATTAGAGAGAATGATTGAAAGCGCGAATGCCAACATTATCCCTGGTTTTAGATTGTTCCAAGACCATGATCCACGCGTGTTTGAACATGTTTTGCACGACGAAACCTGCGCAAAAGTTATCCTACATCGCAATCCACTTGATAGCTATGTTTCGTTGAAGATTGCGCAAGAAACAGGGCAATGGATTTTAGGCGGGATCGCCCATCGCAAATCAGCAAAGATACAGTTCAGTGAAGTTGAATTTGCAAGTTTCCTGTTTGATAAAGATAGGTTTTACCAACGAATAAATGATGCTTTGAACCACTCAGGACAGGCCGCTTTTTCGCTGCAATACACTGATTTGAAATCGGTCCCAACGCTGAATGGTCTGGCGCAATTTTTAGGATCTCAAACTAAATTGGAACGGTTCGACGAACCCCTGAAGCGACAAAACCCTGAACCTTTGTCCAAAAAGGTTTCCAATTTCGATGCCATGAACGAAGCGTTGTCTCGGCAGTTTTCCTTGTCCCTAGCGTCCAACCAAAGTCCAGAATTTTCGGCGCACCAGGCAAACACGCCAATTATCGCAAGTGAAACGCTCAATTTGGCCTTTGCACCAATAGCGGGTGTTCCAAGTCAGCATGTTATTCAAACCATGACCGATGCTGGACCCGTTGAAAGATTTACTGACGTAAACAATCTTGAAACATGGATGACGGACCGGTCTGGGGTCCAAGTCGTAACTATGACAACCCACCCATTGGAACGCGCATATCATGTATTCTACAAACATATTTTACCGGGTGATGCGGTTTTCACTAATTTAAGGCGACGATTGATTAAGAATTTTGGCCTGCCCAATAAAACAGACAAAACGGAACCAGCAGAGCTAAGAGAAGGGTTTGAAGTCTTCTTGACGTTTTTGGTGGCTAACTTGGCAGGGCAAACAGCGGTCAGAATTGCAAAAGAGTGGGACCTACAAAGCAACCATATGGCGAAATTCGCCGCGACAATCCCTATTTCGCAAATCATCCGCTTTGATGGTATAAAAAAAATTAGTCGCCTACATCCAATCCTTAACGTCTTTGTTCCATCCTCTGAATTGGATGTAGCACCGTTAAAGGACATTTATAGCGATAGCCTTGAAAGCCTCTGCAAGGAGGCGTTTCTTAAGGACTATACGAAACTAGGATATGGGAAGTGGCAAGCGACTTAGGCTGCTTTGGACGCCGCAGGTTCCGTCAATATCGCATACAATGCAGCAGGATCGGCAGTTGAGCGTAGCTTCCGGCAAATTTCTGGGTCACGAAGGGTTCTAGAAACCCGCGCCAAGGCTTTTAGGTGCTGCGCCCCCGCATCGTGGGGCGCAAGAAGTCCAAAAACCAGATCAACGGGTTGACCGTCGACAGACGCAAAATCAATCGTTTGTTCAAGTCGGAAAAAGTAGCCCAACACATTTGATGTGTCGTCGATGCGCGCATGTGGCACAGCAACACCGTTCCCCATGCCAGTGGTTCCCAGGCTTTCGCGCGCACTAAGGGCATCAAGAACTACTTGCCCCTTAATACCATGCAGCTCAGCAGCTGTTTCTGCCATAAATGACAACAGACGCTTTTTGCTGGTAATCCCATGCGGGGTGCGCACCGATTCCGGCACCAAAATTTCCGCCAATTCCATAAAACCTAATCCTCGTCGAACACTTACAAGCTGCAGTCATTCCACCGCGCGGGGGTCTATCCAACCCACATTTCCGTCATCGCGCTGATAGACTATGTTAACACCACCATGTGAGTAATTTCTGAACACTAACAGTTTAGCGTTGTTTAATTCCATTTGCATGACCGCCTCACCAACCGATAACGATTGTATGTTGGTTTCCATTTCCGCAACGATCACAGGTTGCAGCGAATCCGGCTCTGCCGTGTCTTCAGATTTGGAATCGCTGGCGAGGATGTACGCGGGCGCGTCAAAACTCTCAACAGGATTTTTTCGTTCTTTATGATGATCTTTCAATCTGCGTTTGTAGCGACGCAGTTGGGTTTCGACCCTAGCCAGTGCTTTTTCATAGGCATCGTAAATATCCCCCTCTTTCGCCTGAGACTTTGAAGTCAGCCCCGTAGATAAGTGAACGGATATATCAGAAACAAACTCGTATCGGTCTTTAGAAAACGTAATATTAGCTTCGATCGGGCGCTCTGTGTATTTGTTTACAACGTCACTTAAGCGCGTTTCACAATGACCTGTTAGTGTTTCACCAACATCGATTTGTTTTCCGTGGACTCTAATTTGCATCGCGACCCTTAACTGTTGTTTGTGACATTTAATACGGCTGCGTCGGCCAACTGCTAGATAGAGAATCTATGAAGCAGACGACGTGGCAACTATTTCCCTTATAGAGAGTTTCACGGAAATTGCATCTCAGACATGCATTGGTGGCTCTTTATATAGACAAATTTGGCGCAAGTACGGCTGTTAGAGATTTCCTTTCAACATGGTAAATATCGTTGCTTGTTCAGACCAAAGGCAAGAATTCGATTTATCTCGGAGTTTTTGGGCGCTTGAGTTTTCGACGTTCAGTCGATGATGGAATTCGAATAGCTTCTCGGTACTTTGTGACCGTTCGACGGGCCACATCAATGCCGTCTTTACTTAGTGTTTTTGCAATGGCATCATCGGATAGAATTAAATCGAATGTTTCCGTCGCAATTATGCGTCGGATTTTTTCCTGAATCGTCTTGGATGAAACCTGACTATTCCCGCCACTCGTCCGAATGGCTTTGGAAAAAAAGTACTTCAGTTCAAAGGTACCATATCTGCAGGTCAAATACTTCCCCGTGGCAACGCGACTAACGGTACTTTCATGAGCGCCCACGTTTTCTGCAAGCTCCCGCATGGTCATTCCTTTGAGTTGATCGGGCCCATTTTCAAAGAATGCATATTGTTGGCGAACTAATTCCTTCGCAATTTTCAAAATTGTGCGGGATCTCTGTGCTAGGGTTCTGGTCAACCAATTTGCACGCGACATACATTCGGAAATAAATTCGGCACTTTCTCGATCATTATTGATCGTCGCTTCGTAATGATTGGCAATCAAAAGCTTGGGCAAAGCCTCTGAATTCAACTCAACGCTAAACTCGCCATTGGGACGCGAAGAAACAATCACATCTGGAACGACATATTCGATTTGAGTTTCACCAAACACATCACCGGGACTTTGATTTAGATCGCACAACCGCCTGAAGGCTGCCAAAAACCGCGTTTTGCTAAGCCCACAGAGTTGTTCCAGCAATCCTAGATCTAGTGTTTTTGCTTGGGTGGCATGTTGCAACAGGATCGTTAAATCCTCATCATCGGTTCCCAAATCGGAAATTTGTAGATGAAAGCACTCCGCCAAATTTCGGGCGCCTATACCGGTTGGTTCACAGGATTGGACGGATTTTAGACCTTTTGCCAGAGTTTCAATTGGCACATCATGGATCATTGCCAGATCATCCAATTCAGTGCGCAAAAAACCATCTGTATCAAGTTCGCCGATGATAATTTCTGCGGCCCGGCGACGGTTTCCTTGATCTGTAATTAGGGACAATTGATCGCGCAGGTGATCCTTTAATGTTTTTGAAAACGCCACATTTTCCAATGGGTTTAGGGAAGCATTTTCATTGAAAACACCAGACCCTTGATATGGAAACTGGCCAACAGAACTCTCAAAAAACGGTTCTTGCGTGGCGTCATGAGGCGCCTGTTCGCCAATTTTCGCATGGTCAGCCAAGATGCGATCCACTGAACTGACATCTGAAGTTTCTTTAATTGCAGGAATATCTGAGTTTTCGTCACGCTCTAAAACGGGATTAGATTCAAGTTCCGTTTCCACCAAGCTATGGATTTCTTGCTGCGACATTTGCAAGATTTCAATCGCTTTTCGCAACTGTGGCGTTAGCGCAAGCTGCTGTGTTAACCGCGGTTGTAAGGTTGGGCGAAGAGCCATGAACGCATTCCAACTCGGTCCGGTTCAAAGCAAAACTTAAAACCGAAACGTATCTCCAAGGTACACACGACGAACATTGGCATCTTTTACAACGTCGTCCGGTGTCCCGCTCATCAGCACTTTCCCGTCGTGGAGGATATACGCTCTATTCACAATGTCCAAGGTTTCTCGAACATTGTGGTCCGTTATCAAAATACCGATATTTCGCAGGCGCAGTTTTGCGACCAGATCCCGGATTTCACCGACGGCAATTGGATCAACCCCTGCGAAAGGTTCGTCCAACAAGACGTAGTTCGGTTTTGACGCCAAGCATCTAGCAATTTCCACCCGACGTCGCTCCCCGCCCGACAATGAAACCGCAGGGGCGCGTCGAAGATGTTCGATCGAGAATTCAGCTAGCAACTCTTCGAGCATTTGATTGCGGCGTTGGCGGTTGCTTTCGGATAATTCCAGAATGGAGCGGATGTTTTGTTCCACTGTTAACCCACGAAATATCGATGCTTCTTGGGGAAGATATCCAACACCAAGTTTCGCGCGTCGATACATCGGCAACAAAGTTACGTCGGTCCCATCCACGAATACGTGACCCATTTCTGGGCTAACAAGACCAGCAATGATGTAGAAGCTTGTGGTTTTTCCGGCGCCGTTTGGACCCAGCAAGGCAACGACTTCGCCGCGGTGCAAACTTATGGAAACATCGCGCAGTACAGGGCGTCTTTTGTAGCTTTTGCCGATGTTGCGAACGATTAAACCTTGTTCGCCTTCGGTCACGGTTAATTCTGGTTTTGACATTTTAGTTCCCAGACACCCCGAAAATGGTGCGAACACGTCCCTGCACTTCGGCTTTGCCAGTATTCAAATCAATCACAATTTTTTCACCCGACAGCGCGTTTCCGCCCTGGGTCAAAATTACACTACCAGTCATCGTAATGCGGCCTTCTGAAACCACATAGACCGCTCGGTCTGCTTCGGCGGCTTCGTCGCCATTGGTTAGCGTGACGCCACCACTTGCGGTCAAAAGCTCCATCACGCGGTTGGCTTCATCGGCACCGCTGTATTTCACGGTAAGCGCGTTTGCACCGATGCGCAAAGTTCCTTGTCCAGCCACAACTTTGCCTTTGAATTCTGCAGTACCGAGCTCTTGATTCAAGGTCAGGCTATCAGCCCCTAGTTCCCAAGGTTGCGAGGCGTCGTGTTTTAGTCCCCCAAACGGCACTTGTGCGCCTTGCGCAACTGCGGACGTGTTTGCAAAGTATGTTACAACAAACACCGTACTGGCGACCAAGGCCCAGAATTTCATTGTTAGTTGCTTCACTGATCTACCTTTGGGACAAAAACCAAGTCTACGCGTTGGTCAAAAATTATTTCCGGAGTATCGGTCCGCATGCCGTTGGCGTCAATTGCCGACCTTATCACCATGCGGCCCGATTTTATCTGACCATTTGGACCATTAGCCGTCACAGGTGAATTCGTGATCAATGTACCTGCATCCAAGTCGGCGGTCGCTGACATCGTAGATGCGACATAACCTGCAGATGTTCGCAAATTGATCCCGTCTTTCAAATTTAAAATCCGTTCATTAACCACAGCTACGGCATTGGAGGCATGCAACTCTATCACTTGTCCCCCACTGTATCGCATCACAGAATTCAGCGCTGTGAATTCTACGATTGAAACGCCTGTTTCATCTGGAACAGCCGTTTCAGCACTTAGAACATAGGCGGTCCCATCACGTGTTGTTCCCGCGAGGCGGGGGTTGTTCACGGTCAAGCCATCGCCAAGCGTTTCAAGATCAGCAGAGGAAAAGACCAAACCACCGTCAAAACTGTCTTCCTCTTGAACCAAGAAGATCGTCGATAGAAGGGCAACGGCAACCAAAGGCAAGGCGATTTTTAGAATTCGCACAACGCGCGAATAAGCTGCCACGCTGTTGCCTTGCATCGTCATCCCGTTAACCCGGCTCTTAGGCAATCATGGATGTGGATTATACCAAGCGGCTTTTGATCCTCATCACACACAATCAAACATGTAATTTTACGTTCCCGCATTTCCACAAGCGCTGCTTGCGAGCGCATAGAAGGTGAAATCGTAGAAGGTTTCTTGGACATGATATCAACCGCAGATTTTTCCATCAAGTTGACCATGTGTCGGCGCAAATCGCCGTCGGTGATTATGCCTTTCAAGATACCTTTTTCATCAACAACAGCAGAAACTCCAAAGCCTTTCTGGGTGATTTCTAGTAATACATCAGACATAGGCGCATCACTTCTCACGATTGGTACCCAACCGCCAACGTGCATCAATTCTTCCACGCGGCTAAGTCGCGCGCCCAAGAGTCCTCCCGGATGAAATCCGTGATAGTCATCCGACGTAAACCCACGCGCTTCCATCAAGGCCACGGCCAATGCATCCCCCAAAGCAAGGGTCATTGTGGTCGATGTCGTCGGCGCCAAGCCGTCTAGTCCAGCTTCTGGTGCAGACGGCAATAACAGCTCGATATCTGACTTTTTCAACAGCGTTGACTCGGTGCGACCGGCAACACCGATCAATGTGATCCCGCGCCGACGTGTATGCGCGATTAGATCAGCAAGTTCAGCCGTTTCGCCTGAATTGGACAACACCAAAGCCACATCTTCCGGTGTAACCATGCCTAAATCACCGTGACTAGCTTCGGCTGGATGCACGAACTGAGCAGGCGTCCCAGTCGATGCTAGTGTCGCGGCGATCTTGCGCGCGATATGGCCAGATTTTCCCATGCCTGCCACAACGACGCGGCCCTTGGCTGCAAGCATTGCATTTACGGCTGCATCAAACGACGCATCAAGAGACTCTGCCAAAGCGTTGAGCCCGGCGCATTCGATGCGGATGGCTGCCTGACCAGCACTTTGATGAGATCGAGGGGTTTTCATGTCCTGAAAACTCTAATGCGCAAAAATATCGGTGTCGGGCCAACCCATCAAATCAAGCCGGGCACGTTCCGGTAAGAACTTAAACGCCGCTTGCACCACCTCGGTTCGGCCTTCGCGTTCAAGCATCACATCGAGTTTTTCTTTAAGGGCATGAAGATACAAAACATCAGAAGCGGCATAGGCGAGCTGAGCATCCGTCAAATCATCTGCGCCCCAATCAGAGCTTTGCTGAAATTTCGAAATATCCACTTCTAGCATTTCATGTAGAAGATTTTTAAGGCCGTGCCGATCCGTATACGTCCGCACGAGCTTAGACGTGATCTTCGTGCAATAAACAGGTGTCGTGAGAACACCAAAGCGATGCAGCAACACAGCTATGTCAAACCGCCCGAAATGAAACAGCTTCAACACATCTTGATCAGCCAACAAACGTTCCAAATTCGGAGCGCGCGTTTGGTCTTGGGTGATTTGCACTAGATGCGCATGACCATCACCACCTGACAACTGCACAAGGCACAGTCGATCACGATGTGGGTTCAGACCCATCGTTTCGCAATCTATTGCAACAGACGCGCCAAGGTCTAACCCATCAGGCAGGTCATTTTTATAATAGTGGTTTGCCATGTTTCTTGATCTGCTCTTTTGATGCCCATTCAGGCGGGCTTCTTTGGTTGGGTGGAATATCTAGCGACCTTTGCCAACAAAAACAACGGTTAGCGCGTTGATGACGCAACACTTGCACAACTGCGCTACAGTGCCGAAAGTGACGCATTAGAACCGATTAAGGGCTGGTTGGATGAAGGTTAACGGCAAACATTATCGTTCGCTTTGGTGGGACTATGACGCGGCACACCTAAAGATCATAGATCAACGCTCGCTGCCTTATGAATTTCGCATCGCTGCGATCGACGACTTACAGACTTATGCAGACGCAATTGTCGAGATGCGCGTCCGTGGTGCGCCCTTAATTGGGGCCACAGCTGCTTATGG
>CAZBBZ010000024.1:0-14765 GCA_964489925.1 uncultured Rhodobacterales bacterium | reverse complement strand
TATGAATTTGTGGAGTTTATCGGGCGTTGGTCGATGATCGATGTGTTTGTTGTGGCGATTACGGCGGGATTGGTTCAATTGGACAATGTTGCGACCGTCGCGCCGGGCATTGCGGCGATCTCTTTTGCCCTTTGTGTTGCGTTCACGATGTTAAGCGCCCAAAGCTTCGACCCCCGGTCCATTTGGGATGCGGACATGACAGGTAAGCAGAAGTAACGATGAAAGAGCCACTCCCTACACCGGGCATCACGCCGCCAAAGCCGCCGTTCATGCAGCGTGTTTCGCTTGTTTGGTTGGTGCCTATTTTGGCCTTGGTGATTGCGATGGTTCTTGCGTGGCAAGACTATTCACGGCGTGGACCATTGGTTGAGATTGTGTTTGCCACCGCAAGCGGGATCAAAGCGGGCGAGACAGAGATCAAGTATCGGGATGTCACCGTTGGTACGGTTGAGGATGTTCAGTTCACGCCTGATCTTTCCGAGGTGGTCGTGACCGCACGGATAGAAGCAAATGTCGCCCCATATTTGGACGAAGACGCGCGGTTTTGGGTGGTACAGCCAGAAATTTCGCTGCGCGGGGTAACGGGTCTCGATACGGTGTTGTCAGGCACATATATCGAAGGGTCTTGGGATGCTGAAACTGGCATCGGGGCCACGCGGTTCGCGGGTTTGCGCGAGGCGCCATTGGTCCAAGATACTGAACAAGGGCTTTGGATTGCCCTGCGCGCGAGCGATGGTAATCAAATCACGGCGGGCGCGCCTATTTTGCATCGCGGGGTTTCGGTTGGCTATCTGGACAGTCCGCGCCTTGATGCGTCTGGCGATGGTGTCATTATTCGTGCCTTTATCGAAAGCCCGCATGAGCGGCTGGTCACCAGTGCGACTAGGTTTTGGGACAGCTCTGGGTTTTCAATCTCGCTTGGCGGCGATGGCGTTGCGTTGGATGTGAACAGCCTTGCGTCTTTGATCGAAGGCGGTGTGGCTTTTGATACGGTGGTATCGGGGGGCAGTGCAGTTGCGCCGGGGGCGCAATTCACGATCTTTGACAGCAAAGAGCAAGCGAATGACGACGCCATATCGGGCGAGGCGACAGGCGATAATTTCTTGGCATCCGTGGTGTTTGACGGCTCGCTTGCGGGGCTGGCTGTTGGGTCTGAAGTGCGGTTTAAGGGGCTGCTGGTTGGGCGTGTTGCGGGCATTACCCCGATTGTGGAGCGCCTTGATAATGGAAGTCGGGTGCGTTTGCTGACAACCTTGTCGTTGCGGCCAAATCGCTTGGGCGTGGCGACCGCCGATGCGGAGGCGTTCTTTGCAAGCTACATTGAACGGGGGTTGCGTGCGCAACTGGCGGGCAGCGGTATTTTGTCGAGCGAGCTTTTGGTTGATCTGGTGGAAGCGCCGGGCGCGGACGTTCTGGCAGGTGCAGATGTGCCAACGCCCTATACCGTTATTCCAGCTCTGCCAGCGGTCGCAGGCGATTTGCCCGTGGCCGCAGGGGGCTTGTTGAACAAATTATCTGACTTGCCGATTGAGACCTTGATGCAATCGGCCATTGATCTGTTGGATAGTTTGGACGTGCTGGCGTCTGCGACCGAAACTCAAGACATTCCCAAATCAACGCTGGCTTTGATTGACGAGGCGCGCGGGCTGGTGGGGTCTGACGAGGTGGCGCAAATCCCGGCGACCGCAGCGGCCGCACTTGCGACCGTCAATGAGATACTCAACCGCTTTGAAGCGGCTAATGGGGCCGCCAGTTTGGTGGCGGCTGTCAACGGGGCGGCGCAAGCGGCAGAAAACATCGCGAGTGCCAGCGAACAACTGCCTGCGATCACGGCTGATTTGGCGAAACTGTCAAAAGAAGCTTCAACCATTTCATTGGTCAGCCTAAGCACCCGCGCCGAGGCGATTTTGGCCAGCTTTGATGCCTTGGTGGATCAAGACAGCACGCGCGAATTGCCCAAGTCGATGAACCAATCGCTTGCGTCCTTGCGCAAAGTTCTGGACGAGTTGGATGCAGATTTGATCGCCCAGAACGTGGCAAGCGCAGCAGATGCCGTAGCGCTCGCGGCCAAGGACTTGCCCGCCTTAACCGCGCGGCTTGATCGTATGGTGCAAACCGTTGAAAAAACGGTCGGTGATTATGGTGAAGGCGCGCGCTTCAATGCCGAGGTTACCGCGATGATGCGCGATATTCGTGCCGCATCAGGGGCGGTGGAAAAACTCGCCCGCACAATAGAACGCAATCCAAACTCAATTTTGACAGGTCGATGATGCGCATATTTGCAGTGGTTTTAAGTTTAGTAATCTCCGGATGCGCGATCGTCACAAGCGATCCCACGCTTTTGCGCATGACAGATGTTTCATCTGACCTGACGCGTCAGATACGCGCCGAAAGCGTGCTTTTGCGCACGGTTTCCCTGCCCGAATATGCGGCTGGTGAAGATATCGTGCGCGAGACATCTAGCGGCACTTTGGACGCGGTGCCAAACATGGCTTGGGCCGATTTGCCCGAACGCTCGGTCACGCTGGCCCTGTCGCGGCATTTGGGCAAGATTACCGGCGCTTTGGTTGGGCCGGAGCCGTGGCCGATGGAAGGCTTGGCCGATGCGATGGTCGATATTCGTATCGAGGATATGTTCGCGTCAGCAGACCAAAACTACGTGATCCGGGGGCAGTATTTTATCTCTGGCGTAAAGCGCAAAGTCACACCGCGCGCCCGCGCGTTTGATGTGGTTGTCTCGCTTAGGGGCGAGACTCTGTCGGCAATTCCCGACGCAAAAGCCGCGGCGATTTTGATCTTGGCAGAAAAACTCGCGCGCGATTTGTGAGTTTCTGAGGGGTAATCTGCGAGGCAACTCTCGCAGACGTGATTTGCGTCTGGTCTATGTTCGCGGTTTGCATTTGCGCGATTGGGTTGGCGGAATTTTACGCCCGGATGGAGATTTCACATGACAGGTTTTGGAATGGGCAAAGCGGCGCGGCAAACCGCTTTCACCTTGGCAGTCTGTTTGGTTTCGGGGTCTTGCACTTTTGCCGATGATGCGAGCAAGCCGAATGCATCAGACGTAATCGCGACAGCCGCTACAGCGAACGAGACAGACGTGACCTCAGAAATCGAATTGGAACCGCGTTTTGTGCAGTCAGGCGGCGGCATTGAGTACGATTGGGGCAAGGACCACATTTTTGTAAAGCTGACGAGCGCAGAAACGGGCGGTGGGCTTACGCTCATTCAGGACAATCTGAAATCCGGGTTCAACTTGGATATGCACCTGCACAGAGAGCATACAGAGATTTTTTACATTCTCGAAGGTGATGTTGAGTTTGAAACGCCGACCTCGTCTTTTACTGCGACAACGGGCTCGGTGGTCTATTTGGGGGCGGGGGCGCCGCATGCGGCCCATTCCACGACGGGGGGCCGTATGTTGATGTTCTATGCGCCCGGTGGGTTTGACCGGATGCTTGAAGAGATTGAAAACGCATCATGGTTCCAAAAGATCAATCCGTTTGAAAGTGCGCGGCGTAACAAGCGGAATGACTTTATCAAGGTGAAAAGAAACACGGTCATTCCGGCGGGTGCGCCTGATCCTGTGTTTGTGAGCCCGAGTTCAAGCCAAGCGCAATCTGGGTCCGATAGCATAATGAAACTGAACCTTGAGGAGTCAAATGGGGTCGCGCAACTTGCCGAAGAAACCCTAGCGCCCGGCGCTAAGCGTCGCGGGACTGCGCCAAACGGGTGGGACGACATTCTTTACGTGCTGGATGGGGAAATTGAGTTCGCGATTTCAGGGGAGACACAGACAGCCGGGACCGGTGCGACCTTGTATTTACCTGCTGGAACTAAGGCTACGATTACATCAACCAGTGGTGCAAAGCTGTTATCCTACATTATGCCCGCATATGTGATGCCTATCGTGAACTAGGCCCGCGCGCGCTGGTATGTGGCGGGGGGATACCCCCGCGCTTGTGACGCGGCAGGTGGCTGATATAACAGACCCGAAACCGCTCTGAATGAGTGATAGTAAAAGGGTCAGCGCATCGTGGATTTGCCTGTCATTGCCTCTCTTTGGATCGGCGACGAGGTTTCGTGGGTCGAACAAGTCTGCCTGAAATCGTTCTTGGATCATGGGCATCGTGTGGTGCTTTATACTTATGGTCCTGTGGGGAACCTTCCTGATGGGGTCGAGCTTGCGGATGCGGCGGATATTCTGTCGGGGGACAACATCATTCGCCATGCGCGCACAGGCTCGCCAGCTTATCATGCGGATAAGTTTCGTCTGCGCTTGATGCAACAAACCGATTATATTTGGGTCGATACGGACGCCTATTGCCAAAAGCCGTTTGTTTTGCCGGATCATGGCCATTTGCATGGCCTGATTGGGCCGCCGGGGTCGTTGGTGAATAACGGTGTTTTGCGCCTGCCCAAAGATAGCAAAACCTTGCAGGCGATGGTCGATTTTACGGCTGATGATTATCCGATCCCCCCGTGGCTGCGCGAAAAAGACAAAGCGGAATTGCGGGCTCGAAAAGATGCGGGCGAGCCGGTTCATGTGTCGCTTTTGCCTTGGGGTGTCTGGGGGCCGAATGCTTTGACCCATTTCTTGGCCGAAAGCGGTGAAGATCGGTTTTCGCTGTCGCAAGACGCTATCTATCCCGTCCCTTTTGAGCGCAAGGCGCAGTTTTTCCGCCCTGAAAAGCGCGCGGCCATTGAAGCCATGATTACCGATGAAACGATTTCTGTGCATCTATGGGGGCGGCGGTTTCGCAGGGTGGCGACAGGGCAAGGGGGTGTGCCTTTGGCGGGGAGTTATGCCAGCGATATTTGTGCGCGACACGGCATTGATCCGCTGGACACGCAGCATTTGCTGATCGACACGGCAACGGGCGATGGGCAAGAGGTTTCCTTTGCCGCCCTTGGTGAAAAAGATTTGGTTAATCTTTGTTTGCAGCGATCCGAAATTGTGCGCGACAACACTGCGATTAAGGCTTGGATGGCTGGCGATGCGGGGCCGCTTAAGGCTTTTGCGCAAAAGGCGCATAAGGTGATCCCGGCCAAGACTTTTTCAAGCATGCTTGCCGAGTTTGAAAAGATCAAAGCCTTCGCGGATGATCTGAAGCCGAAACGGATTGCGGACATTGGTTGTGGCTATGCGTTTCTGGATTTGATCCTGTGGCGCGAATACGGCTGCGAGATTGTTTTGATTGATATCGAAGACAGCGAAGAACGGCATTTCGGGTTTGAAGAAACGGGGGCGGGGTATACCTCGCTTCAGGTTGCGCGGAATTTCTTGATCGAAAACGGGGTGCCGGAGGACAAGATCACGCTTGTGAACCCAAAGACGGATGACGTTAGTGCATTGGGTGACTTTGATCTTGTGACCAGCTTTCTAAGCTGTGGGTTTCATTACGGGCTGAACACCTATGATGACTTTTTCCGGACCCAAGTGCGCGACGGTGGGGCGGTGATTGTTGATGTGCGCAAAGGCTCGCGCGGGGTGCGGTATCTTAAGGGGCTTGGCAAAATCGATGTGCTGAGTGACGAGTTGAAACACGCGAAAGTAGCGGTGACGCGGCAATCAGCCTGACGTCTGGCGTTTGTCTTTGGGGTTGTTGGGCTCAAAATCCAACGGCACAGATTCTGGCCCATCCATAAACACTTGCGCCCCGAACTGATCCAAATTTTGCGACAGCATTTGCAGGCGCTGCCCGGTAATTTCATCGTATAGCTTTTGCATATGATCGAGCTTTATCAACTCGGCGATCCGGGTTTGATGAGCCGCCACCAGACGCGCGTGCATGGCGGCAATTTCAGGGTCGCTCAGCAGACGGTTTCGTTCTGCGTGGAAGCGGTCGAACTTGGTGGAGATACTGGTGTCGAGGGTTGCATTGTGGTTCATGCGAAACCAGTAGTTCAGGCCCAAATCCCGATTGACGTGATAGGCGCGCCCGCGGTCACGTTTGACCAAAAAACTCTCGGCAGAGCGCACCGCGTAATGGTTCATGGTGACCAAATCATAACCCACGGTTGCGGCATTCGATCGCCAGCCGTCGCGCAGGATCGTTTTGGGCATTTCTTTGCCCGATCCGTTCACCCAAGTGATCGCGTCGATAAATTCTGGACGTAGTCCTTTTGGGCGATGCACGCCAACTTTTTTGTAGTGACCCAAATTGCGAAACAGCGTCTTAAAGCCCCAAGCCTGATGCGGCTTGCGCGTCATTTTTTCTGCGGCTTTATCGAACTGTTCGATCAAGGGGCGGTCTTGGTATTTCGCGATGTTGGCGTTGCCAAACAGACGCCATGTCATTGAAATCATCGTGGCGTCCGGGACGGCTTCAAACAGCGCCTCAAGCGTGCCGTTGCCTGCGTGGACGTTGATAAATTCATCCGCATCAATGGCGATGATCCAGTCGCATTGCTCCGCAAGATCGGTGGCATAGGCGTCAAACAGGGCGGCCCGTTGCGGGCCATCGCCAGTTTCGCGGAACGGATTATCGCGATGTTCGATCAAGCCTTTGGCGTGACACAAATCGAGCATCTGATCCGTGCCATCGGTGCAATCGTTCGAATAAATCAAGAAGTCCGTCACGCCAATCGCGCGGTGATAGGCGAGCCATTCAAGGATGAACGGCCCCTCGTTTTTCATCGGGGTGATCGCCAGCACGCGCGGGTTTTTTACAAGCGGTGGCTTTGCATTGACGGGCTTAGGCGGGGGCTTTGGCGTGCCGTCAAAATGCTTGGTCACAACGTCGCGCAGGGCGGGCAGTTCAACCATACTGGTTTTGGCAGCAATCTCGCCGGGTTTCAGCCCCGGATGGCGCAGGGCCATGCAGCGCCAATAGGTAAACCGCGCGCTTGCCGGATCAATCGGGGCGCGGACGCGAAAGCGGCGCCAGAACGCGTCATCCGGCTGCTTGCTTGGGGCAAGGCACCAGATCATATCAGAACGCTTGCCATCAAAGGCTTTGCAATTATGTTCGGCAACTTTTGGCGTTTCGATGTTTTTCATGGAAAATGGATAGGCGCGAACGCCGGGAAAGCGAAGAAAGCCGGACCCGTTGAAAGCGGCGTCAAAAACGCTATCGCCATCTTTTGGCGGCGGGGCGAGGATGTCGGCTGGCGTGCAAAACAAGATCGCGCGCGCATTGGCTAGAAACCGATGGCGCAGGCTTTCAAGAACCGAAATTTCGGTCAATGACGACCGCCACGGGTCAGGGTCGAGCGGGGGCAACATGGCCTTGCCGGGTGCGTCGGGGGCGTTCAGTCGCGCGGCCTCTGAGCCTTCGTTTGGGGTGCCAAGCGGTACAGGCACATCCAGCCACAAAAGCCGCTCGATGCCCGGAATTTTGGCGGCTGATAATGCGGTCTTGGTAGCGCTGGCATCAACCGGCAGGCGGCAGACCAAAAGTGCTGCGGTCGCCCCTTGGGTCTTGGCGTGGAACGTCAGCCACTCAACGATGCTATCGGCCCGATCATGCGTGACAAAGGCCAACATCACGTTTTGACCGTCTAGGAAATCGCTAATCGGCGAGATTGGCACCATTGCGCTGAGGCCGTCGTAGGTGAAGGTGACTTGTTCCCCTTTGGGCAAAATCGCGCGGCAGCCACGGGGGATGCTTTGCAGCTCTGGTATGCAGGCTTTGCCATCAACGCGGAACGCGAGCGACTCTGGGATTTCGGAGGGGATTTCGGGGCGCAGTAACAGGTGCGTTTCCGCCCCAGCAAAGCAATCAACTACGAGCAGTGGCGAGTTGTGCTTTATGCCGCCGTTTTCAAAGCGGGCTTGCCAATCTGGTGGCAATTCTAATGCGTTTAACTGGGCGGTTTGAAACGTCGTCATGCTGAACCGTCGCCCGGCTTATAGGCCGCTTTCATCGCTTGATAAATCACTGACACTTCGCCCGCAGGCGCTGGGCGGCTGTCGCCCGCGACCACCGTGGCGGCATAAAGCTCTGCGCCTTTGGGGGTGGCGAGGTGTCTGGCCGCTTCGCCCTTGTGCCAGTCACATCCAACAGCGTGCAGTTCCGCCAGCTTGGGGTCGGCTTTCAGCCTATCAAAAATCGGGGAACAGTCTTTCCATGTTGTTGCAAGCCTAAGGTCGGTTTCACCGTTGAAATTGCGATGGACCCAATATTGCAAATCAATCGCCACATCGCGCTTGTTCGGCAAACCGCGGGCGGCTTTGACCAAAAAGCTCATCCGCGAGCGCAGGGCGTAGTGGTTGATTTGCGCCAGTTGATTGCCCGCGTCTTTGCCAAACAGCAGTGGTTGGCGCGCGATGTTGGGGTTTGCCGCTTTGCCGTTGCCGTTTAGCCAAACAGGTGCGGCATCAGCTTTTGGTTTTGGGGCATGAACGCCGGGCTTGGCCATCCAGTCGCCGGGGCGAAACAGGGTTTTGCACATCAAGGCTTGGCGGGGAAATTCAACCGGGTAGGGGCTGCATTTGGTGAATTGCGCGGTCACGGGGCGGTCTTTGAAATCGCTAATATCCGAATTGCCAAAAAAGCGCCAAGGGATGGACAGGGCGTCAAAGTTGCCAGCCTGATCAAGCAGGGCATCCAGTGACCCGGCTGCGGGGTTCAAGAACTCGTCGATGTCTACGTGCAGGGCGAGGTCTGCGTCGCTTAGCGCTTTTGCCAAAGCTTGAGAGTTGAGCGCCGTCCATTGCGGGCCTTTGTTCTCAAAGTCCGTGTTGCGGACGTGGGTGACCAGACCAAGCTCTGCCAGTCGGTCAAGCATGGCGTCGCTGCCGTCCGCGCAGTCGTTGGAAAAGATCAGAAACGCGTCAAAGCCCAAATGCATATACCAAGCCAGCCATTCCAACAGAAATGGGGCCTCGTTCTTTATGCAGGTGAACACCAGCCGGGACATGATTGGATCGTTGCTCGTTTTTTTAAGCGATCATATTGCGAATTGGGTTGCTGATACAACTAGGCGGTTAAAAGCGGTGATAGGGGGATTTCGCAAGGATCGTTGCGGCCCGGTAAAGTTGTTCGGCGAGCATGACCCGTGCCAGCATATGGGGCCAAACCATTTTGCCAAAAGACAGCAACATATCCGCGCGCTGGGTCACGGGCTGGTCCAGCCCATCCGCCCCGCCGATCACAAAGACAACTTCCGGGCGCGCATCATCGCGGATGTCCGTCAGGGTCTTGGCAAAATCAGGCGAGGAGATCGTTTTGCCACGTTCATCCAGCGCGATGCAAAAGGCACCCGCTGGGATCGCGCTTAGCAACAGCTCGCCCTCTGCGGTCGAACCGCTGGAGCGGGCTTCGAGTTCCAGCAGCTTGTGCGGGCCAATGCTGTGCGCCCGCGCTGTTTTGTCAAAACGGTTTAGATAGTCTTGGGTCAGCTCGGCCTCTGGGCCGCGCCGCGCTTTGCCAATGGCCGCAATAGTAACCTTAAGCAAAGCCTAGCTAGCGGCTGAATCTTGGGGCGCTTTATCTTGGACCAATTCGGGCGCCCACATTTTTTCAAGCTGATAAAAATCGCGCACTTCTGGGCGGAACAGATGAACCACGGCATCGCCGCAATCAATCAACACCCAATCGCCGGTTTCTTTGCCTTCAACGCGGCAAAGGCGGTCCAAGTCCTGCTTGATGCGATCCACGATGTGTTCCGCCATAGACGTAACCTGCCGCGAAGAGCGACCCGAGGCGATGACCAATTGGTCCGCCATTTCGGATTTCCCTTCGAGGTCGATAGACACGATGTCCTCGGCCTTGTCTTCGTTTAGCGATTCAAGGATGAGATCAAGAAGCGGATTCGCTTCGTCGTTGGTACGACCGGTTTTAACACCCCCGGCCTGTGTGGTCTTTGATTGACCACTTGAAATGCCCTGAGACAGAAGTTTGCCCTCCAGTTTTTTGGCAACAATCGCCCTTTTAACCCAAAGGACTGTCCTTAACGTATCACATATTTATGACGCCTCAAGGGTGTTGCAACCTTATGGTGAATTTGTTTCATACTCTTTTTATCTGCGCTAGCGGTGGGGCAAACCGCTTTGTCGGGTGGAAATAGGATGCCCTGCGCTTGCAATTTTAGCGCCTCTCCCCTAGCTAGCTTGCACGCGGGCGATGGGCGTTTCACCCTCTTCCACCGGAAATTTGCGCGGGCCGCTGGCCCGTTTTTTGTACGAAAACACGACATGTCAAATCTAAAAGCTAAAGCTGCGTTCGACCGACGGGTCGCGGATATTATTGAGCCGATCATCGAAGGTCTGGGGTTCGAGTTGGTGCGCCTGCGCTATTCTTCTGGCAAACGCCCGACCTTGCAGGTCATGGCCGAACGCCCCGAGGGTGGCATCGAGGTCGATGAATGCGCGCTGATTTCGCGCAATATTTCGGCGGTGCTGGATGTGGAAGACCCGATTTCAGACGCCTATGCGCTTGAGGTTGGCTCGCCCGGTATTGATCGGCCTTTGACACGGCTCAAGGATTTCGAGGTTTGGGCGGGCAACGAAGTGAAGCTTGAAACTTCAGAGCTGATTGATGGGCGCAAGCGGTTCAAAGGCACGCTTGTCGGGGTTGAAGGCGAAGAAGTCCTTGTGACGATCCCAGAGGGCACCATTGGGTTGCAGTTTGACTGGCTGGTGGATGCAAAGCTGGTGCTGACCGACGAGTTGGTGGCCGAAGCGTTGAAAGCGCGCAAAGATGCGGGGTTTAACGAGGCGGACTTTGATGAGGTGGTTGAGGAAGTGGTTGAGGAAGACGGGGACAGCGACAGTTCCGAGTGACGGTTTTAGGGTGGAAAAATACGTTAGAGTCCGAGTTGTCCTTGCATTTCACGCCCAACCGACCTAAGTGAGTCTTTAACAGCGGAGATCGGCTTCCACCCCCGATCCCATCGGAAAATTACGTACGGGCCGCTGGCCCGTTTTTTTGTGTTCAAAGCACATCTTAACAACCCGAAGGAGACATCATCATGAACGGCGAATTGTCATGAGCGTGACCAGCGCAAACCGGCTTGAACTCTTGCAGATCGCAGAAGCGGTCGCGCGGGAAAAGCTGATTGACCCAAGTCTTGTGATCGAAGCGATGGAAGAAAGCTTGGCGAAAGCCGCGCGGTCTCGCTATGGCGCGGAATACGATATCCGTGCGCACATTGATCCAAGCAATGGTGAATTGACGATGGAACGGGTTCGGACCGTAGTGGAAGAAGTCGAAAACGACTTTACCGAGCTAACGGTTGCGGATGCTGATGAGTTTCTTGACGATCCCAAAGTGGGCGACGAGATCAAAGATAGCTTGCCGCCGATGGATTTTGGCCGGATTGCTGCGCAGTCTGCCAAGCAAGTTATCATGCAAAAAGTGCGTGAAGCCGAGCGTGATCGTCAGTTTGAAGAATTCAAAGACCGCGTTGGCGAGATCATCAATGGTGTGGTTAAGCGCGAAGAATACGGCAATGTCATCGTTGATATTGGCCGGGGCGAAGCTGTTTTGCGCCGCGATCAAAAGATCGGTCGCGAGATGTTCCGCAATGGAGATCGGGTGCGCGCTTATGTGCGTGATGTGCGTCGCGAAAACCGTGGGCCTCAGATTTTCCTAAG
This sequence comes from uncultured Rhodobacterales bacterium, assembly GCA_964489925.1. GTDB lineage: Bacteria > Pseudomonadota > Alphaproteobacteria > Rhodobacterales > Rhodobacteraceae > CAYLLD01. The sequence goes on along the minus strand of CAZBBZ010000024.1, from coordinate 3,223 downwards.
CCGGACAGCGCCAGAGTTCTTGGCCGCCCTGTTCAAGATGGAAGTGCCAGAGATTTACGATGGTGTGATCGAGATTAAAGCGACAGCGCGTGATCCCGGTTCTCGGGCGAAAATCGCGGTTATTTCTTATGATAACTCGATTGATCCGGTGGGGGCCTGTGTTGGTATGCGCGGTAGCCGTGTTCAGGCGGTTGTGTCTGAGCTTCAGGGCGAAAAGATCGATATTATCCCTTGGAACGAAGATGTGCCGACCTTCCTTGTGAACGCGTTGCAGCCTGCTGAGGTTGCGAAGGTTGTTCTGGATGAAGAAGCGGAACGCATCGAAGTTGTTGTGCCTGATGACCAGCTAAGTCTGGCGATTGGGCGTCGGGGGCAAAACGTGCGTCTGGCAAGCCAGCTGACCGCTTTGGACATCGACATCATGACCGAGGCCGAAGAATCAGAGCGTCGTCAGGCGGAATTCACCCAGCGTACAAGCCTGTTCATGGAAACCATGAATGTCGACGAAATGGTCGCGCATTTGTTGGTGGCCGAAGGTTTTGCCACGCTTGAAGAAGTGGCCTACGTCGAGATTGACGAGCTGACAGTGATCGACGGGTTTGACACCGAAACCGCCGAAGAACTGCAAGCGCGGGCGCGGGAATGTTTGGAAGAACTGAACCAAAAGGCGATTGCCAATGCGAAAGAGCTTGGTGCCGAGGACTCTCTGTTTGAGTTTGAAGGTCTTAGCCCCCGCATGATCGAAGTGCTTGTGAACGATGGCATCAAGACGATTGATGACTTTGCGACTTGTGCGGATTGGGAACTTGCTGGCGGTTACACAACTGTTAACGGCAAGCGCGTTAAAGACGAAGGTCTGCTCGAACAATTCGATATGAGCCTTGAAGAAGCGCAAAACCTGATTATGTCAGCACGGCTTCAGATTGGAATGATTACCGAAGAAGATCTGTTAGCACAGCAAGCCGAAGACGCAGCGGAAGCAGCCGAGGAAGAAGGTGATGCACCTTTGGATGCTTCAGCTGAAGCGGAAGCGGCCTTTGCTGACGTATCTGCCGAACCATCCGCAGAGGCGCAAAGCTGATCTGATGACACGCGGCGGACGACATATGAAAAAGCCCGAACCGGAGCGGCGGTGTATTGCCAGTGGCGATACCGAACCGCGTTCGGGGCTTATTCGTTTTGTCGTCGGCCCTGAAAAAGAGATTGTCCCGGATATCTGGGGCAAACTGCCGGGGCGCGGGATTTGGGTGAGTTCAGATCGCGCGGCGCTGGAAAAGGCGATTTCAAAAGGGCTATTTTCGCGCGCTGCGAAAGAAGCCGTGAAGGTGCCGGACGGACTATTTGACGTGGTGGATAGCAACTTGATGCGCCGCGTGACCGATTGCTTGTCGCTGGCCCGCAAAGCAGGGCTTGCAGTGGCAGGCTATGAGAAGGTAAAGTCGCTGCTTATTGCAGATGAGGCCAAAGCGTTGTTTCAGGCTTCTGACGGGGCTGAAGGCAGCAAGAAAAAATTACGAGCACCCCAAGGCGAAGCCGCCTATGTGGACTGCTTGACTGCTGATGAATTAGGTTTGGCATTTGGACGCGATCGTGTGATACACGCGGCGATCAAGCCAGGCGGACTAACAAAAATATGTTTATCGGAAGCCACACGGCTTAGCGGCTTGCGCCGCAGTAATGACTACACCGGCAAAAGAGGCCGGTCGCTTGAAAGGTTGGGTCAAGAATGAGTGACACCAAAGACACCAGCAGAGGCGGTAAGCCGCTAGGACTGCGCAACACGACAGAGACCAGCCGCGTTAAGCAGAGCTTTTCGCACGGCCGTTCCAAGTCGGTTGTTGTAGAGACTAAGCGCAAGCGCGTTGTTGTGCCCAAGCCGGGTGCCGGCGGTTCTGGTGGTGCCGGTGGCATGACGTCAAACGAGTTGGAGCGGCGCAAAAAAGCGCTGGCTGCGGCTCAGGCGTCGGAATCCCAACGTGCGGAAGCCGAAGCGCAAGAAGCGCGCAAACGCGAAGAAGATCTTGCCCGTGCGCGTGAAGAAAAGAACGCGCGTGAACAAGAAGCCTTGGAGCGCGAAGAAGCGCGCAAGCGCAAAGAGCAAGAAGAAGCGGACCGCAAAGCCGCTGAAGAACAAGCGAGAAAATCTGCGAAAGAGGCCAAGCCGGATCGTGCGGCACCTGCTGCCGCGGCCGCCGCTGCTGCTGCCGCCGCTGGTCCTGCCCCTGATCGTAGTGGAGAAGGCGAACGCCGTGCGCCTGCGCGCATGAAAGAAGCGCCGCGCGACAATCGCCAGCCTGATGACAAGAAAAACACCAGAAACCGTGGCAATAATGATGATCGCCGCCGGGGTAAGCTGACCATTTCGCGTGCAACGTCTGGTGAAGAAGGCAAGCGCGGGCCGTCAATGGCTGCGATGCGTCGTCGCCAAGAGCGTGAAAAACGCAAGATGTCTCAGGGCAATGTGGAGCGCGAAAAAGTTGTGCGCGACGTTCAGGTGCCAGAGGCCATCGTGGTGCAAGAGCTTGCGAACCGTATGGCGGAACGTGTGGCTGATGTTGTGAAATCGCTGATGAACAGCGGTATCATGGCAACGCAAAACCAAACGATTGATGCGGATACCGCTGAATTGATCGTGAGCGAGTTTGGTCACCGCACTGTGCGCGTTTCGGACGCGGATGTGGAAGATGTGCTGGTTGGCACGGATGACGACGAGGGGGATCTTCAGCCTCGTGCGCCTGTGATTACGATCATGGGTCACGTCGATCACGGTAAGACGTCTTTGTTGGATGCTTTGCGTCAGGCGAATGTTGTTTCCGGCGAAGCTGGCGGCATCACGCAGCATATTGGTGCGTATCAAGTCACCAAAGACGGCAAATTGCTGACCTTCCTTGATACACCGGGTCACGCGGCGTTTACGTCGATGCGGGCGCGTGGTGCGCAAGTCACGGATATTGTGGTTTTGGTTGTAGCGGCGGACGATAACAACAACTGCGTTAAATATTTCACAGTTTCGGAACCTGAGAGGGAAACAACAACTGGCTGGCTCCTCGCGAGTCGCCGAAATAAGCACCTATGAAATCAATTCAATACCAAGCAATGCCAAGCCATGCACAATGGCAAGAAACTCACCAATATTGTTTGTGCCGTCGGGATAAGGCCCTTGAATAAATAACTGCTTTCCGCTTGGGATGTGTACTCCACGATATTCCATTGGGCCAGGGTT
>CAZBBZ010000023.1:0-15184 GCA_964489925.1 uncultured Rhodobacterales bacterium | reverse complement strand
AATGCCAGATACATCATTGGTCGGATCACGATTTCTCCCCCCACAACCATCGGGCGGTCCTGAATCTTGTGCATGCCAAGAATACCCGATTGCGGCGGGTTCAGGATCGGCGAGGACATCAACGAACCGTAAACGCCCCCGTTGGAAATCGTGAACGTCCCGCCTTGCATATCGGCCATGGACAGCTTGCCGTCGCGCGCACGCAAGCCCATTTCAGAAATTGTCTTTTCAATCGCCGCAAAGCCAAGACCTTCGGCGTTTCGGATCACAGGCACCACAAGTCCGTTTGGCGTGCCGACTGCGACACCCATATTCACGTAGTTTTTGTAAACCACGTGATCGCCATCAATTTCGGCATTCACTTCGGGCACTTCGCCAAGCGCATGACAGCAAGCCTTGGTGAAAAACGACATAAAGCCAAGCTTAACGCCGTGCTTTTTCAGGAAGAGGTCTTTGTATTCTTTGCGCAAGGCCATCACCGCCGACATGTCCACCTCGTTATAGGTGGTCAGCATCGCCGCGGTGTTTTGCGCATCTTTCAAACGACGTGCAATCGTTTGACGCAGGCGGGTCATTTTGACGCGCTCTTCGCGCACCGCGTCATCGGCTGCAACTGGGCCACGTGCAGCTGGTGTCGCTGCGGCTGGTTTTGCCGCGCTCACCGCTGGTGCGTTCATCACGTCTTCCTTCATGATCCGGCCATCACGGCCACTGCCGCTTACGCTGGCGGGGTCGATATTTTTCTCGGCCATGATCTTTTTCGCCGAGGGCGCATCTTCGACAGATTTTGCGCTTGAGCCCGTCGTTTCAGCCTTTGGCGCGCTCGCAGCCGGAGCCGCGACAGCATCGCCTGATGTTGACAGTTGGCCAAGAATACCACCGGCCGCGACCGTTGCACCGGCTTCAGCGTCGATTGATACAATGACGCCCGCCGCTGGTGCTGGAACTTCTACTGAAACCTTGTCGGTTTCCAATTCACAGATGATTTCATCCGTGGCGACCGCATCGCCAGCATTCTTGAACCAAGCAGCAACCGTCGCTTCGGTCACACTTTCACCTAGCGTTGGCACCGCAATCTGAAGCGTTTCCGCCGCGGAACCGCCAGCTGCAGGTTTTGACGCAGCGGCTGTTTTTTCACTGCTTGCTTTAGGGGCGGGCGCGGCCGCGCCATCAGAGATATTGCCCAACAACGCGTCGACATTCACAGTCTCGCCTTCTGGGGCGACAATTTCGGACAACACACCGCTGGCAGGCGCGGGCACTTCAACCGTCACCTTGTCGGTTTCCAACTCGCACAGCATTTCATCCTGGGCGACGGTATCGCCGGCCTGTTTGAACCAAGTGGCAACGGTCGCCTCGGTAACACTTTCGCCCAGAGTAGGGACACGGACCTCAGTCATTTTGTAATTCCTTCGTGTTTCAGACGGACAATGCGTCGTCAATCAACGCAGCCTGTTCAGATTTGTGTTGAGCAGCGAGCCCCGTTGCCGGAGACGCGGACGCCGGGCGCCCCGCATAGATTGGGCGAGAATACTTCGCGCTAATGCGTTGCAGGATCCATTCGATGTTTGGCTCTACAAAAGTCCAAGCACCTTGGTTCTTGGGTTCTTCTTGGCACCAAACAAAGTCAGCTTTCTTGAACCGTTGCAGTTCCTTGGTCATGGACAAAGCCGGGAACGGGTAAAACTGTTCAAGCCGCAGCAAGTAAACATCGTCCAAACCACGCTTGTCGCGTTCTTCAAGCAGGTCAAAATAGACCTTGCCCGAACAGAGAACAACGCGGCGGATTTTGTCATCGGCTTTGAGCTTGGTTTCGGAATTGCCATATTGCGCATCATCCCAAAGCACCCGGTGAAAACTTGATCCGGTTGCCATTTCTTCGAGCTTAGACACCGCTTTTTTGTGACGCAAAAGGGATTTTGGCGTCATCAACACAAGCGGTTTGCGGAACGAGCGGTGCATTTGCCGGCGCAAAATATGGAAATAGTTCGCCGGGGTCGTGCAATTGGCCACGATCCAGTTATCTTCGGCCGACATTTGCAAAAAGCGCTCAAGCCGGGCCGAGGAATGCTCCGGTCCCTGCCCTTCAAATCCATGGGGCAGCAACATCACCAACCCAGACATACGCAGCCATTTGCGTTCGCCAGAGCTAATGAATTGGTCAATCATGATCTGCGCGCCATTGGCAAAATCACCAAACTGCGCTTCCCATAGGGTCAGCGTGTTGGGTTCTGCCAAGGTGTACCCGTACTCAAAGCCCAACACCGCGTATTCCGACAGCATCGAGTCAATCACTTCGTAGCGCGCTTGGTCGTCACGGATGTAATTGAGCGGCTTATGACGGCGCTCATCGGTTTGATCGATGATACCAGAATGCCGTTGGCTAAAGGTACCACGGGTACAATCCTGCCCGGACAGTCGCACTGGGAAACCTTCGGTCAAAAGCGAGCCAAAAGCCAAAGCTTCGGCGGTGGCCCAATCGATCCCAGCGCCCGCGTCAATCGCAGCTTTTTTGTTGTCGAGCATGCGGCGCACAGTTTTGTGCGGTGAAAAATCTGCGGGCAACCGTGTAAGCGCCGCGCCAACCTCTTGTAGCACATCTATGCTGGCCGCAGTTTCGCCGCGCTGATATTCGCCTTCGTTTTTGCCCATGCCGGACCACCGACCATCAAGCCAATCGGCCTTGTTAGGGCGATACTCTTTTCCGGCTTCAAATTCCTCGTTGAGGGTCGCTTGAAACTGGGCCTTCAGATCCTCGATTTCGCCCTCTGGGATCAAACCATCAGCGACCAGACGTTCGGTATAGAGTTGCAGCGTCGTTTTATGTTTTTTGATCGCTGTATACATCTTTGGCTGCGTAAACATCGGCTCATCGCCTTCGTTATGACCAAAGCGGCGATAACAAAAGATGTCGATGACCACGTCTTTTTGGAATTTTTGGCGGAACTCTGTCGCGACCTTTGCCGCATGCACCACAGCTTCGGGATCATCGCCATTGACGTGGAAAATCGGGGCTTCCACCATCAACGAAATATCGGTCGGATATGGCGAAGACCGACTATTGTGCGGCGCGGTCGTAAAGCCAATTTGGTTATTCACAACGATATGGATCGTGCCACCGGTTCTGTGACCTTTTAGACCCGAAAGACCAAAACATTCCGCAACAACACCCTGCCCGGCAAAGGCTGCATCACCATGCAACAAGATCGGCATGACACTTGTGCGGTCGCCACCTTCAACTTGGCCTTGTTTGGCGCGCACTTTACCCAAGACCACTGGATTGACCGCCTCTAGGTGGGACGGGTTCGCGGTCAGGCTCAAGTGAACCGTGTTGTCATCAAAAGACCGATCCGACGACGCACCAAGGTGATATTTTACGTCGCCTGACCCTTCAACTTCTTCCGGCTTAAAACTGCCGCCCTGAAATTCGTTGAAAATGGCGCGATAGGGCTTGCCCATGACGTTCGCAAGCAGACTTAAACGTCCGCGGTGCGGCATGCCGATCACAATATCACGCACGCCCAACGCACCGCCGCGTTTGATAATTTGCTCTAGTGCGGGAACCAGCGCTTCCCCGCCATCCAGACCGAAACGTTTGGTGCCCATGTATTTCACATGTAGGAATTTTTCGAAGCCCTCTGCTTCCACCAATTTGTTCAAAATCGCCTTGCGGCCATTCATCGTAAATTGGATTTCTTTTCCCAAACCCTCGATCCGCTCTTTTAGCCAAGCGCTTTCTTCAAGGTTTGAAATGTGCATATATTGAAGCGCAAAGGTGCCACAGTATGTGCGGCGCAACAGGGCTACGATTTCGCGTAGCGTGGCCGTTTTAAGACCTAGAACGTTGTCCAGGAATACTGGACGATCCATGTCCGAGTCTTCGAACCCATAGTTTTTCGGGTCCAATTCCGGGTGCGGTTCTTGTTTGGAAATGTTCAACGGATCCAGATCCGCGTCCAAATGCCCGCGATGACGATACGCGCGAATAAGCATGAGCGCGCGCAAACTGTCGGTCACCGCTTGCTGCACTTGATTTGCGCTTAGATCGATGCCCATTTCGGCAGCTTTTTTGCCGACTTTTTCTTTGACGTTCTTTTCCGGGTCAGCCGCCCATTGACCATCAAGCGCCGCTGTCAGGTCATCATTTGGGACTGGTGGCCAATCTGCGCGTGCCCAGCTTGGGCCGGACGCTTCTTTTTTGACGTCGATCAAGTCTTCTGACAGCCCACGAAAATAGCTGCGCCACGCTTCGTCGACTGAATTCGGGTCACTCGCGTATTTGGCATAGATTTGCTCTATGTAGGTCGCGTTGTGCCCTTGAAGAAAGGACGAAGAGTGGAACTGGTCGTTTGACTGTTGTTCGGTCATTGCATCACCGTTTTGCGAAGCTGTAATTTTGGACGCCCATTTGGCCGTCGCTAGGTGTTAATTTTGCTGTACGCGGACAAAAAGGCCAAACCTCGACAATTTTGCATTTATTGCGCAACTGTCGAGGTGTGACCAAGCTTTGCATTAACCAATAGCTGCAAGAACGGCTTCGCCGAGCCCGGCTGGGCTTTCGGCGACGACGATGCCGGCGCTGCGCATGGCTTCGATCTTTTCATCAGCACCGCCAACGCCGCCTGCAACGATGGCGCCCGCGTGACCCATGCGACGACCCGGAGGTGCCGTTCGCCCAGCAATGAAGCCCGCGCAAGGCTTAGAGCGCCCGGCTTTTGCTTCGTCTTTCATGAATTGTGCGGCTTCTTCTTCGGCAGATCCGCCAATTTCGCCGATCATAATGATCGAATGGGTGTCAGGGTCGCCCAACAGCATTTCCATCACTTCAATATGTTCTGTGCCTTTGATCGGGTCGCCGCCAATACCGATACAGGTCGACTGGCCCAAGCCAATTGCGGTGGTTTGCCCAACCGCTTCATAGGTCAATGTACCCGAGCGGCTTACAACGCCGACGGATCCCGGCTTGTGGATGTGGCCGGGCATAATGCCGATTTTGCATTCGCCGGGCGTGATCACACCGGGACAGTTTGGTCCGATTAGACGCGATGACGTGCCTTGCAGTGCGCGCTTGACCTTCATCATGTCTAGGACAGGGATGCCTTCGGTGATGGCAACAATCAGTTCCATTTCCGCATCAATTGCTTCCAGAATGGCATCCGCAGCAAAGGGTGGTGGCACATAAATTGCGGTCGCGTTGGCGCCGGTTGCTTCTTTGGCATGGTGAACCGTGTCAAAGACCGGCAAACCGATATGCGTTGTGCCGCCTTTTCCGGGGGTCACGCCGCCGACCATTTTGGTGCCGTACTCAACCGCTTGTTCAGAGTGAAATGTACCCTGCGACCCAGTTAGGCCTTGGCAGATAACTTTTGTGTTCTTGTTTACGAGGATGGACATTATATTTCCTTCTGCACGCTAGTGCTCGGCAGGGGACACCATCGGGGTGTCGCTGCCTTTTTTCTTTGCGCCGCGCGTGTCGCGATGACCGTCACGGTTGAGGTAAAAATTTGGCGGTTAAGGGTCACCCTTTCACCGCTTTAACAATTTTTTCCGCAGCATCGCCAAGATCGTCTGCGGCGATACAATCGACGTCAGATGTATTGATGATGCGCTTGCCTTCTTCGACGTTCGTGCCCTCAAGACGGACAACGAGCGGCACTTTCAGACCCACTTCTTTCACGGCAGCGACCACACCGTCGGCGATGACATCACAGCGCATGATGCCGCCAAAGATATTGACTAGAATACCTTTTACGTTCGGATCGGACGTAATGATTTTGAAGGCTTCGGTGACCTTTTCTTTGGTCGCGCCGCCGCCAACATCCAAGAAGTTCGCAGGCTCGGCGCCATAAAGTTTGATAATGTCCATCGTAGACATCGCCAATCCAGCACCATTGACCATACAACCAATTTCGCCATCCAAGGCGATGTAGTTCAGGTCGTGTTTGGACGCGGCCAATTCTTTGGGGTCTTCTTCTGTTTCATCGCGCAGCGACAGGATGTCATGCTGGCGATACAGCGCGTTTGAATCAAAACCCATCTTCGCATCTAGGCACTTAAGATCGCCGGTGTCGGTGATGATAAGCGGGTTGATTTCCAGCATCTCCATGTCTTTTTCGACAAACATTTTGTAAAGGATCGAGATCAACTTCACGCATTGTTTGACTTGCTTGCCTTCCAGTTCCAGCGCGAATGCCACGCGGCGCCCATGATACGCAGACAGGCCAGCCGCCGGGTCTACACTGAAAGACAGGATTTTTTCCGGCGTTTCTTCGGCAACTTCTTCGATGTTCATACCGCCCTCGGTCGAACAAACAAAAGAAATGCGCGACGTTACCCGGTCCAAAAGCACGGCAAGGTATAGCTCGCGCGCGATGTTTGAACCGTCCTCAATATAGACGCGATTTACGACTTTCCCAACAGGCCCGGTTTGATGCGTGACGAGCGTGCGTCCCAACATTTTTCCAGCTTCGTCTGCCGCGGCTTCAACCGACTTGACGATCCGAACGCCGCCAGCATCGCCGGCTTCGGGCTCTGTGAATTTTCCTTTGCCCCGCCCACCTGCGTGGATCTGCGCTTTGACAACCCAAATTGGGCCTTCCATTTCGCCAGCTGCGGTTTTTGCGTCGTCGGCCTTTAGAACTATTCTTCCGTCAGATACGGGCGCTCCGTATTCTGCGAGAAGTTTTTTGGCCTGATACTCGTGTATGTTCATTGGGCGTCCTTTTTGAAACGCATGGATCGTGAGCTATCGACCTCTGGGCCGAGCACTTTGGTGGGCTATCGCACGAGCTTTCTGCTGCACATATAGGAAAGTTTTGGTTAATAGCGGATATATAGCGCAGGAAAGTTTTTTGTGATCACAAGATTTTTTTATGTGATCACATATTTACTTGCGCGCTAGCGACTCAGGGCATTGAAGGGTCATTTTGGCGGTAAAAAGCTATATCCTTCTTAGAAAAAGACGCCCCGCAAAGAAAAAGCCCCACCTTGTAAAAAGGCAGGGCTCAAATTTTCTTCAGTAAACCGCTCTAGATTGTCCGCTCGAAAAATTCGACGACCACCCGAGCGAACCGTCCATTAGCTGAGCGAGTCGTCAATGCCCTTACAAGCACTTACGAGACCATTCACGGCTTCTACGGATTTTTCAAACATTGATTTTTCGTCCTTGTTGAGCTCGATCTCAACAATACGCTCGACGCCACCCGCACCGATAACCACCGGGACGCCAACATAGAGGCCTTTCAAACCATATGCACCGTCCACATAGGCCGCACAGGGAAGCACACGCTTTTGATCCCCAAGATAGGCTTGGGCCATAGCGATGGCACTGGTTGCAGGCGCGTAATAAGCCGAGCCTGTTTTCAAGAGGCCAACAATTTCCGCGCCACCGTCGCGCGTCCGCTGGACGATTTCATCGAGCCGTTCCTGTGTAGTCCAGCCCATTTTCACCAGATCAGGCAAAGGAATACCGGCGATTGTTGAGTAACGGGTAAGAGGCACCATCGTATCCCCATGTCCCCCAAGAACGAATGTATTTACGTCCCGTGTTGAAACATTGAACTCGTCCGATAGGAAGTGCTGGAACCGCGCGCTGTCCAAAACGCCCGCCATGCCGACGACTCTTTCGTGAGGCAGTCCAGAAAACTCGCGCAGCGCCCAAACCATCGCATCGAGCGGGTTGGTGATACAAATAACAAAGGCGTTTGGGGCGTGGGTCTTAATACCTTCACCAACCGACTTCATAACCTTTAAGTTGATGCCCAACAGATCATCGCGGCTCATACCTGGTTTACGAGCAACACCTGCGGTGACGATGCATACGTCCGCACCTGCGATATCTGCGTAATCCGTGGTGCCTGACATCTTGGCATCGAAGCCTTCAACCGGGCTACTTTCGGCGATATCGAGGGCTTTTCCCTGCGGGATCCCGTCCGCAATATCAAACAGGACGACATCGCCCATCTCTTTTAGTCCAGCCAAGTGGGCGAGTGTGCCCCCGATCATGCCAGAACCGATGAGTGCTATTTTTGCTCGTGCCATCTGCAAATCTCCGCGAGTTGAATATCGCGCGCGACGTAGCGCGTTTGGATCATCGCCGCAAGAGGGCGAAGGGGTTCCGTTTGTCCGACCTCGTCAGACGCAATGCCTTATGCAGCATCATAGTGCTGGTGATCTTGGAGTGAATCCATCGGTTTTTCATCCCCATTTGAGGTGGCTTCAGTTTTGAAAACTGCGGCAATCTGATTGAGCGTCTTAACTTGTTGGGCCAGTTTTTGAGACGCCGAGGCAGAGCTATCCGCGTTCTGTGCGTTTTGTTGTGTATTTTTATCAAGTTGGGAAACCGTTGAATAGATTTCCTTCACACCGGCGGCCTGTTCTTCGGTCGCGCCTGAAATCTCATCAATCTGGCTTGCAGTTTTTTCAATCGATTCGGTGATTTCCGACAAAGCATTGCCAGTGTTCTGCACCAATTCGGCGCCATCGCTCACCTTGTTTTGACTGACGAGGATCAGCTCTTTGATATCTTGTGCCGATTCTGATGCCCGCTGCGCGAGCGTGCGCACTTCGGCGGCGACGACGGCGAACCCTTTGCCTGCCTCGCCCGCGCGCGCAGCTTCAACAGCGGCATTGAGCGCAAGCAAATTGGTTTGAAACGCGATATCGTCAATTACGCCTGTGATTTCTGATATGCGTGTAGAACTGGCCTGAATGTCTTCCATCGCATTGACAGCTTTCTTTACCACCTGACTACCAGTTTGCGCCCGCTTTTGGGCTTCACCGGTTTGATCCGCCATTTCTTTGGCGCGGCGGTTATTAGCAGAAACAGACCCATTCATCACTTCCATAGCAGCATTGGTTTCTTCAAGTGTCACCGCTTGGGATGCCGCTTGCTGAGATATTTCGCTGGAACTATTGGACACGAAGTCGATTGAGGATGCCATGTCATTGCTGGTCGATCTTAAGCGCGCAATCGTGTCCGACAAAGTGCCCATCGATGAATTAAACCGCTCCCCAACCAACGCAAAACGACCATTGTGCGACTTCACGAAACGCCCTGAAAGATCCCCTTGGGAGAGCTGTTCCATGCAACGATCAAGCTCTTCTAAAAACACGGACACATTTTCGCAAAGATCGTTGATCCCAAGTCCAATGCCCGAAAATTCATCAGCTTTATCTGAAACCTGAACGCGCTGATCAAATTCGCCGAGTTTCGCAGCAACGACCACTTCGCCCACGCCATCATTTAGTCGCGCCAACAATTCTTCGCGTTCACGCGCTGCTGCTGTATCTTTTGCCGCGCGGTCGCGTTCCGCTGTCTGAGCCGCCAGCAAGTTTATGCGAAACCCTTCAACCTTGCGTGACATGTCGCCAAGTTCATCTTTTCGATCTTGGTTAGGAACTTCGATATCAAATTTTGACTTCGATAGATCCGTCATGACGCTGGCAATGCTTTCAATGGGGCGATTGAGCATGCTGCGCAAAGCCAACCCCATCAAAATCATACCGATTAGCCCAATAACCACGCCTGCCCCAATAACCTTAACCGCATCAGCTGTCGCGGCGGCTGAAAGAACTTCGGCTGACCAAGCCACCAAGATTGTTCCGACGACGGCGCTTTTCGGGCCATAGACCACCGGCGCCGTAAGGACATGGTTCTGCTGCCAAGAAACGTCCACGTCGGTTTCACCAACATAAGTTTCCAACGCCAAATCTGCGACCGGGGACGATCCAACCTGGTGAATCAGCTCGCCTTTTGAATTTACAACAGCGATCCAAACAGCAGAGCCCTGTGTTTTTTCCAAAAAGGACGTAAAGGTTGGGTCAAGCTTTTCGACCTTGCCAAACTTCACCGATCCCGCGACGTTTTCACCCAGCATTCCAATGGTAAGATCCGCCGTGGCGCGCAAGTCCCGTTCAATCAACTGGCGTTCAAACCATATCGACAAGGCCATGACAGCCCCAATGGTCAGCACAAGGCAGAATGCAGACAGCATTTGAATTTTGCGCCCAAGCGAAGCGCCGCGCGCAGTCACGCTGTTTGTAGTCATGGCCGATATCCCCAATTCATATTTGGTTGTGATTGAGCGGTGTCGTTTAGCAAATCCGGTTTGCGGTTATTCCAACATGCCCACATCAATACCAAATGTGACCGCGCCGATAACGTCGCCGCCGCTTGGATCAGAAATCGCCATAGAAAGCTGAACCTGATAGGTCTGCGTGCTTTCATCAAATTCGACTTCACTTATATGAACCGCACCCGGACCTGCGCCAAAGGTATCTTGCCACTTGGCCTCGTCACCCTGCCAATAATCAGATGTGGTCGCACTTTGGCCCGCGTTCAGACCACGGTTGTCCATGATAAAGACCTCTGTAACCAAGCCTTCGGTGGCGTCTTGTTGTTCCATCAGGAACGCGGACACAGGCCGGCTAAGCAAATCGTCAATCAACGGGCTTGATCCCGCATCGACCCCAGCGCGCCACGTGTTGTCCAGATCGATAATATCTTGATCACTAAGGGCCGCATGCGCGCCATTTTGTTCAGTCAACGCGCCTGCCACAACAGGATCCGCGACCCAATTCGCAAGAGTGCTTTCGGCAAGTTCCATCAAAGCACCGTCATAGTCGCCTGCCTGTGCTGTCGTAGATACAGAGGTCGCGAGCGCAAGCGCTGCGGTAGTCAAAACGCGTTTCATTGTTTGATCCTGTTTCAATTTCACGAGGAGCCGCGCAACGATGTGTTGGCGGCGACGCTCAATCCCATAAGCCCAATTCGTAAATAAAACGCTTCGCTTCTTCGTAGTTCTGCGCTCATAGTTTTGCGCCTTGTCAAACGGGCCAGTTCCGGCGGATACAACGGCAGAGCTTAAATTTGATCAGGGACGAAGCTATGCAGATTGAATGTGTCGCAGACACCAAATCGACACTGGGCGAAGGTGCGGTTTGGGATGGCCAGCAAAACGTGCTTTGGTGGGTCGATATCAAGCAACATTTACTGCAATGTTTTGACCCTGAAACCGGCACCAATGACAGTTGGGACGTGGGCGAGCCGATTGGCTCTTTTGCCATTCGCGAGGCCGGTGGTTTTGTGATCGCGACCGAAAGCGGGATGCATCTGTTTGACCCGGCGACGGGCGAAAAGACGCAATTACACGACCCGGAACCTGATTTGGTGGGCAATCGCTTTAACGATGGCGGCACCGATCGGCAGGGGCGGTTTTGGGCGGGCACCATGCGCGATGATGGCACCAAGGCGCAACAAGGCTCTTTCTATCGCTTGGATCACGACAAAAGCCTGCATAAGGTTATTCCGGGCTTTTGGACCACCAATGGACTTGCGTTTTCGCCCGATGGCAAGACGATGTATGTGGCCGAAAGCCATAAGCCGATCCGCAAAATCTGGTCGTTTGATTACGACATTGAAACCGGCACGCCGTCTAATCGGCGGGTGTTTTTTGACACCGCAGGCATGTTGGCGCGTCCTGATGGCGGCACGGTTGATGCGGATGGTTGTTATTGGATGGCGGGGATTGATGGCTGGCAGTTGCTGCGCATCACGCCAGACGGCACGTTGGACATGACGATTGAGCTGCCGATTGAGCGGCCAACGAAACCGATGTGGGGCGGCAAAAATCTTGATGTGCTTTATGTGACCTCCCTTAGCCTTGGGCTTGATCCGAACCGCGAGCAGCCCCAAGCGGGCAGCTTGTTTGCGATCACCGGGCTTGGCTATCAAGGCGTGCCAGAGGCGCGGTTTCCGGCCTGATGAAAGCGTACCGCGGCGGGCAAATATTTGACGGAGAGCGATTGATCGCTGGGGTCGCGCTGGTCCTAGCCGATGGATTGATCGCAGGCGTTGTGCCCGATCACGAGGTGCCGCCGCAGGCTGCTGTGATCGATTGCACGGGTAAGGTCGTGGTTCAGGGCTTTGTGGACCTGCAACTCAACGGCGGGGGCGGCGTTATGTTTGACGCGGACCCAAGCTTGAACGCCTTGCGCACGATCGCAAACGCGCATCAATCGCTTGGCACGCGGCATTTGTTGCCCACGCTGATTACGAGTTCAAAAGACGTAACGCACCGCGCGATCAAGGCGGTGACAGAGGCCATGGACGAAGGCGTGCCGGGCATTTGCGGCATCCATCTTGAAGGGCCGCATCTGTCAAAAGCGAAATGCGGGGCGCATGATCCAGACCTGATCCGTGCGATGGATGCGGATGACCTTGCAGACCTGATCGCTGCCAGAGCGCAAATTCCTCATATGTTGGTGACCGTCGCGCCTGAAAGCGTAACCCCCGATCAAGTGCGGGCGCTGAGCGATGCGGGCATTGTCGTCTCGCTTGGCCATAGCGATGCGGATTTTCAGGCGTGTATGGCGCTGTTTGATGCAGGCGCGCGCGCAGCCACGCATTTGTTTAACGCCATGAGCCAACTGAACAGTCGTGCGCCGGGTCTTGTGGGTGCAGCACTTGCGCACCCGGATGTGACTTGCGGGATCATCGCGGATGGAGTGCATGTGCATCCCCAAAGCCTTGCCCTAGCGATGGCGACAAAAACCCACGATCAGTTCTACCTAATTAGCGATGCGATGGCGGTGGCGGGAACGGACGCGCAGTCTTTTCAATTGGGCACCCGCGAAGTGTTTCGCCAAGACGGTGAGTTGCGCCTAAGCGATGGCACCCTTGCAGGGGCTGATTTGACCATTCCCCAAGCCCTGCAAACCATGACTGACGCTGTCGGGTTGCAGCTTGAAATCGCCTTGGGTATGGCAACCCAAGTGCCTGCGCGCTTGATGGGGTTGCCAACGTCAACCTGGCGCCTTGAGGCTGGTCAGCCTTGCGATCCGGTGATCTTGGACCCTGAGCGGCCGTTGTCTAGCTCGTTCTCGTCTTAGCGGCATCTTTGGCTAAGGCCGCCATGCGATAAAACCCATGGGCCATTTTTGAATAGGGCATCAACAGAAACAACGTCAGCACGCTCGCCAAATGCAGTGGTAAAAGCCATGCGACGCTGTCCGAACCCGTTGCCCCGTAAAGCCACAAACCAGTTGCGGCCACGACAAACAAGAGCAACACAAAGCCCATTTCCCCGCCCCAGACGGACGGCGCGCCAAGTTTTTTCTCGGCCCCAAGTTTTAGCCAAGCCAGCCCTGCGCAACCAATGCACATCAACAAACCACCGGGCACGCCCAACAGCTTGGGCAAGCTGAACCAACTATAGGGAGCCTCCAGACCAAAAACATAGTGCAGCACCGTGCCGCTGGACGTAGAGGCAAAGCACAACAAAAATCCATAAAGCACCGCTTGGTGAAAATGCCGCCGCCCGTTGGAATAGCGGTCCTCATCTTCAAAATTACAGCCCTCTCCATGCCCTCCGCGCAGGTTTGTCATAGACCCTGCCGCCTTAAGAGCGGCCCAAACATCTTGCAGCTGCACGCGCGGCCCACCCACGGCGGTTCCATAGCGCCAAAGCGAGATTGCAATCGTGAGCAGCGGTAGCAAAAACGCAGGCGCAAATATCGCAACCATCAGCCCGTGAGACATGACCGCATAAAACCCTTCGCCATCCGCAGGACGCAGGGAGGCGGCCAACCCCATCAACAAGGCAAAGCTGACGATCAACAAAGCCGCAATCAAGACACCACCGCGATCAAAGGCACGGGCAAAACCGCTTGGCCAAGCCAGGGCTTTCCAACTTTCCTGCCGCGCCTCTGCCAAAATACCCGGCAAGTTCAGCGCAAATTCATGGGGTTCCGTGTATTGGCACGCGTAATAACAACCCCGGCAGTTGTGGCACAGATTGGCCAGCTGGGTGATATCCCCATCCGCAAAAGCCCGTTCCCGGGTGATTGCGGGAAAGACGGCACAATAGCCTTCGCAATAGCGACAAGCGTTGCAAATTTCGATCTGGCGGCGCGCCTCGCCATAAATTTCAAGTGACATAAGCGCCGGCCTCCTGCCCTGCGATGCGGCCAAAGACCGTGCCAATGGCCATGCCAAAGCCTGCCAAATAGCCTTGGCCCAAAATCGAGCCCGCCATGATTTCACCTGCCGCCCAAAGGTTTTCTAGCGGGCCATCCGGGGATTGCACCCGCGCCTCTTGATCGACCTTTAGGCCCAAGTAGGTAAAGGTCACACCGGGGCGCAGCTCATAGCCATAAAACGGCGCTTGCGTGATCGGTCGCGCCCAGTTGGTCTTGGGCGGCTCCAGACCCGTGGTTGCCAAACCGTCAAGTTCGGTCGGCATAAACGGCCCCTCGCCACAAGCCGCGTTAAAGCCGTCAATCGTTTCGCGCACTTGCGCCACGGGCAGACCCATTTTTTCAGCCAAGCCTTCAACCGTATCCGCCTGCACTGCCGGAAACACAGAGGGCATGAACAGAGACAAGGACCGCGCATCAATGATGCAATAGGCGACTTGATCCGGCTGAGCCGCCACCAACCGTCCCCAAATCGCATAACGCTTGGGCCAAACATCCTCGCCCTCGTCATAAAACCGTTCGCCATTGCGATTGACCACCACGGAAAACGGCACGCAATCCAGCCGCGTGACAATGCCGCCGTCATATTTCGGCGCACGCCCATCAATCGCCACCGCGTGACACTGGGTCGGGTCGCCAACGCTATCAATGCCCTGATCCAGCAAGTCCTTCAGCACCACGCCCCGATTATAAGGCGTGCCACGGATCAAGAAATTCCGCGCCGCCGGACCCCAAGCATCCGCAAGCCAGTCAATATCCGCCTGAAACCCACCAGAGGCCACGACCACCGCTTTGGGTGTAAAGCGCTGGGCCGCCCCATCGATTTCAGCGCTAACTTCTGTGACGCGATTGCCGTCGCGGGCCACATGGGACACAGGCGCTTCGTAATGCACGCTAACCCCGGCATCAATTGCCGTGCGATACAGCGCGTTCACCAGCGCCTTGCCCCCACCCAAAAAGAACGCATTCGTGCGCGACAGCGACAAGGTACCGGAAAGCGACGGCTGAAAGCGCACGCCTTGCTCTTCGAGCCATTCATAACAGGTTTCCGACTGGCGGATGGTCATGCGGGCCAAGACCTCGTCCGTTTCGCCTTTGGTAACTTTCAGCAAATCGTCGAAATATTCTTCCTCGCCATAAGCATCGCTAAGGCGTCCCAATGGACCTTGGTGCATACAGCGAAAGTTGCGGGTGTGGCGCGAATTGC